>NZ_CAUQCJ010000014.1:0-41757 GCF_963516515.1 uncultured Streptococcus sp.
CCAAGGGCAACTGCTTCACAATTCATCAAGAATGAGTATTATCGTTCACACGACATTTTTCATTTTACCATACTTTTCCAATATTTTCAAGCTATTTTAGTAGATTTTGAAAGTAGCTTCACTATACACAACACAAAAGAGACTCGCATCGAGCCTCTTCGTTTCATTCATTAGTTTGGATAGATATATGTTACAAAACCTTCTGAAGTCGTAGTAGGATTGAACCATCCACGTTTATTTCCGATTGTACGGTTTCCACCATAGTTTGATTCAGAGACCTGGATACTTGTTGATGATGAAACCGCTGTAACCACGGCTACGTGTCCATATCCACCATCATTCCAACATGCAATCGCACCAACTTGAGGTGTAGTTCCTGTACGGAAGCCTGCGGCAGCTGCACTTGTAGCCCACTGTGCGCCATTACCCCAGTAGTCTCCAGCCCAAGGTGCCAACGTTTTAGCTCCCCATGTACACTCACCAGTTGGATAGCTTGAAGCATTTGTACTATACGTTGGATGATGTTTCACTAGTGCAGGAGTATAGCTTGAAGATGATTCAGAAACTGCTTGAACTTCTGCTGTAAAAGTTGTATTCCCAGAAGCAACAACTGTTTGTTCTTGACTTGCTTGTTTAGCTTTATAAGCAGCTTCTGCTTCTGCAGCTGCTTTAGCTTCTGCTTCCGCTGCAGCTTTTTTCTCAAGTAAACTTGCTTTTTCATCCTCTGCTGTAGCCTTTTCAGCAGCAAGATTCAATTCTGCAGCTTTCAATTCTGCTTGTTTTGTAGTTAATGTTTGAGCATCATCAGCTAATTTTTGTTGATTTGCAATAACTGTATTAATTGCATCATTATTTGCTACTTGTTTTTCAGAAATAGCTTTTTTATCTGCTTTTTGTTGTTCCAACATCTTATTGTTTGCAGATACGATTTCGCTCATTGCAGCAACACGTGAAATAGCTTCTGTAATTGATTTCGAGTTTACAATCGTATTTATGTAACTTGTTGCAGCTCCATTTGTTTGAGCACTACGAGCTTGTTTTTGCAACGAATCATTACGAGATACAATATTCTTAGAAAGTTCTGTAATTTCACCCTCAAGCTTTTTAGATTCAGCTTGTAGTCTATCGTTTTCAGATTGCAAGTTTGATTGCTCTGTTTGAATAGCAGATACTTGCTCCTGAATTTGATAAACTTGTTTTTGGGCTTCTTGTTGTTGTGCTGTTAAGTTACTAATTTTATTATCTTGAGCAGCAATTTTGTCATCAGTAGTTTCTGCATGCGCAGTTGTTAAAACAGCTACTTGAGAAACCATTACTGTACTTAGTAAAAGTGACGCTAAGATTTTTTTCTTCATAGTACGTAGATACTCCTTCTATTTAAGACAATACTAGTATACCAAAAAAAGACATAATAAATATTACGCCTTTATTACATTTGTATTTCTTTCTCATAGATAAAATTTTTCAAAAATAAACTGAAAAACAATCATCCATATAAGATTTAAAATCATTGATGGTACTAAACTGTAGACTATGAATAAAGACATACTATCCACAGTTAAACCTACCACTATTGCAAGTATATATGCCCCCATCTCAAATAGAAAAGTCATGACAATAATTGCCAACATTCTCGTCCAACGATTCAATAAAATAACACTATTAAATTTATTGAGAAATACCCCCAACAAGACGAACAACAGAGTCGCAATTCCTATCAAGTGGAAAAAGTAGATGTCATAAACCAAACCCACTACAAAACAATGGGCTAAATAGAGATACTCTGATACTTCAATCGTCTCAAATAAGAGAAACAAAAATAGAAAATGACTAGCTAACTGCACATGGGGAAAGAATGAGCCCAAAAGCTGGCTAATATGGGCATCAATTAGAACAAAGAAAGGAAGCAATAAAAACACTCCAACCCGCTTCAACTGTCTCATTATGAATTCCCCACTAATTCTATCACATTCACATTATGAGTATCTGCACTCAATTTAACTGTTACTTCTCGTGTCAAGTAGTCCGTACTATGCGTTGTGGCAACCACTTCACCAACAGGAATATCCGCAACGTTAAAGTTTCCTAATCCACCCGTTGTCACCTTATCGCCTGAACTAATATCGCTATTACTATTTAATTGACTAATTTTAAGAACTTCATTTTCCTTGTCATAGCCAACAATAATTCCATAAATTGTAGTAGAACCATGTTGAATTTTAACAGAAATCTTATCAGCATTTTCCGTATTTGTCAGAAGGTTGACCATAGTAGAGTTGTCCTCTACTTTTGAAACGCTCCCAATCAAACCACCATTTGCAATGGCTAACATGTTCTCAGAAGCTCCTTTTGATTTACCTGCATCCAAGGTCAATTCCTGTTTCCAAGATACCGGAGAACGCATAATAACATCTGCTGCTAAAGTCTTTGTGGCTTGTAATTTAGACTTCATATCAAGCAATTGGCGCAGTTGTTCATTTTCTGTCTTTAAACTTTCCGCCTCATTTGATTTAACTTCTAATTGGTAAATCTGTTTCTTCAAACTTTCATTTTCATTATATGTTCGTGTCAAATGAGCCAAATCTGATTTTACAGAATCAAACCACTGAAAAGGTTTTTGAACAACCCTATCAACCAATGAGATTCCATCTCCTAATTTTGTCACAATTGTACTTGAATAAGTCGTCGCTAAGAGAGCTGACACAAGCAGAACAGTGACAAAAACAATAATGACATATTTTGATTTTTTAAAACGGTTCATATCCCTACCTTTATATCAAAAACTGTTACAGTAATTTTTTATCAATTTTTTAAAAGCTACTAAGATTTTAAGAAAAATAAGCAACAACCAAGTACGATAATGACAAGAATAGTCAGCGTATCCTTTCGAGTCCATTCCAATTGTCGGTACTGACTTCTACCTTTTCCACCCTGATAACCACGCGCTTCCATAGCGATAGCCAAGGAATCCGCACGTTTTAAACTTGTTGCAAAAAGAGGAATCAAAATGGGAATCATAGCCTTCACCTTTTGAACAATGCTTCCTTCACCAAAATCCACTCCACGCGCTTTCTGTGCATTCATAATCCGAGTCGTATCATCCATCAAAGTTGGGACAAAACGCAAACTCATGGACAGCATCAATCCAATTTCATGAACTGGAACTTTCACACGCTTTAAAGGCGCTAACAAAGCTTCGACAGCTGATGCCAAACTTAAGGGCATAGTTGTTAAGGTTAACAAAGTTGAAAAGAAAATAATCAATACAAAGCGACAAAAAATAATTCCAGCTTGTTGCAAAGCATAATCCGTGATTCTCACAAACGAAAACTCAAATAAAACATTCCCATTAGAAATGAAAAACAGTTGAAAAATAGTTGTGAAGGCAATCAAGAAAAACATAGACTTCAAGCCCTGAATAAAAAATGAAAGAGATACTCCTGACAAGGCAATAAATATCCCTGTCGCTATGAAAAGAATTAGATTCGTCAAGGGATTATTAGCCCAAAACACAATCAAAATCAGTAGCATCATAGCAAGCAATTTGCTACGTGGATCCAACCGGTGAACAATCGAATCTCCTGGGATATAACGTCCCAAAATCATACTATCCATTTAGCGACTCCTTGAACTCCTCTATCTTAATCGGTAATCGTTTAAATGACACGCCTCTATCAGCCAATCGTTTACAAAAGGCCGTAATTTTAGGTACTCCCAACTGCACTTCTTCCATAAAGACAACATCTTGAAAGATATCACTTGGCTTACCACCCTTAACTAGACGTCCCTTTTCCATCACATAGACTTGATTCGCATATTCAGCAACATCATCCATCAAATGCGTTACCAAGACGATGGTCATCCCTGACTGGTGGAGTTTTCTGAACAAGTTCATCAACTCTTTTCTACCCAAAGGATCCAGGCCTGCTGTGGGTTCATCTAAGACTAATACAGCTGGCTCCATGGCAAGTATGCCTGCAATGGCCACACGTCTCATTTGTCCCCCTGACAGCTCAAATGGGCTACGATTTAAAAGTGATTCATCAATTCCAACCAGAGCCAGTTTCTCACGCGCAATCTGCTCCGCATCTTCTTCAGAAACTCCAAAATTTTGCGGTCCAAAAGCAACGTCTTTCAAAACCGTTTCTTCAAAAATCTGATTTTCAGCAAACTGAAATACCAAGCCAACCTGTTTTCTAATTTGACGAATATCTTTATTTTTAGAAGTCGAGGTGATTAAGGTATCAAAAACTCGCACACTTCCTTGACTTGGCACCAATAAACCATTTAAAAGTTGTAAAATAGTTGATTTACCACTACCTGTGTGCCCAATTAAAGCCGTATAAGAACCATCTTCAATCGTCAAAGAAACATCCGACAAAGCTGTTGAAGCTAAGGGAGTCCCTTCTTGATACGTAAAACTCACATTTTCTAGAGCAATTCCCATAGCTTATCCTCTAGCTCACTTTCTGTCAAATAATTTTCAGGTAAATCATAGCCATTCTGATTCAAAGAATGTTTTAATTGATTGGCAAAAGGATCGTCTAATCCAATTTGATCTAAATCATTTCGAGAGAAAAGTTCTCTTGGGCTACTGGTTGATTCAATTTCCCCTTTTTTCATGACCAATACACGATCACTCATGGCGACTTCTTCCAAATCATGTGTAATGGAAATGACCGTCATATCATAGTCTTTTCGAATTCCTTTTACTGTCTCAATCAGTTCTCTACGCCCCTCAGGATCCAACATACTCGTTGCTTCATCTAAGATTAAAATAGCTGGTCTTAGGGCTACAACACCTGCAATAGCAACACGTTGCTTTTGGCCACCTGATAGACGCGCTGGCTCTCTCTTTTTAAAGTCCAACATGCCAACTAAATCCAGAGCTTCTTCCACTCTCTTTTTCATTTCTTGACGAGAAAGACCCTGATTTTCCAAACCAAAGGCAACATCATCTTCAACAGTCGCTCCAACAAATTGATTGTCTGGATTTTGAAAAACCATACCGATTTGACGACGTATATTCCAAACATTTTCCTCAGTCAACCGTTGGCCATCAATTACAATCTCTCCTGATTCTGCTTCCAGTAAGCCATCAATTAACCGAACCGTCGTTGATTTACCACTACCATTATGCCCTACAATCGAAAGCCATTCTCCACGTTTCACGTGAAACGTAATATCCTTCACATCGTAGTATTCCTGACTTTCCTTATAGCGAAAAGAAAGATTTTTTACATCAATTATTGATTTCATTTCGAACCAAATGTCCCTTTAAATACATAGGCACTACCCTTGAAATAATCATAGCCAGAGTAGATAGTGAAAAACAAGGCTACATAAAGTAGAACTTGACCAAGCAAAGTCCAATGTAATAGCAAGAAAATAATCGCAAACATCTGACTGAAAGTTTTAATTTTTCCAGGCATTGCTGCTGCTAAAACTCTTCCACCAGTTTCAACCAGTAAAAGCCTCAAACCTGTCACAGCCAACTCACGACAGATAATCACTGCAACAATCCAAGCTGGAGCCATACCTAACTCAATCAGCATAATAAAAGCCGACATAACTAGTAGCTTATCCGCCATAGGATCTGCAAATTTACCAAAATTACTAACCACATTCCATTTACGAGCTAAATATCCATCTAAATAGTCGGTAATACTGGCAACAGCAAAGATAATAGCTGCCACTATATGACTCTCTATCGAATTTCCTATCGTTAAAATAAAGATAAAAATAGGTATAAAGAGAATTCGACCTATTGTTAAGAGATTTGGAATTTGTTCTTTTTTCATTCGTTTTTCCTTAATTTTTAGTAAAGGTTACAGTGATTTTTCCAGTCTGAGCTGTTAATTTCGATAAGTCAACAGTCTGATTATCTACTGTTAAGGCGACACCTTTGACAACACCTAAAGTAATAGTCACAGGATTTTTTGTTGAAACTGTTGTTTCCGCACTTTTATTATCCGGTGATAAGGTTACACCACCCTCAAGCTCACTTTCTGAAACACTAACCCAACTTCTAGCATCTGAGACTGATAATTGCAATTTTGCAGTTTCCTTGCTCGTTTTATAAGCAACTTCTACATAATTTCCTTCACCTGACACACTTATAGCCGATTCTATACTAGAAGAACTACTAGATGAGCTGCTGCTTGAAGATGGAGTCACAGAACTAGTCGTACTTGTTGCTTGGACTACACTATAACTAGACGCAGATGAAGCCTCCGGTTGAGTCTGGACATAATTCCAAACATAATAAGTCACAAAAATGACAATCGATAGTGCAAAGAGTACAAAATAAAATAAAGGTAAAAATGATGTCTTATTTTTCTTACTTGAACGTCTCCTACCTGTCAACTCGTCTTCATCAACATCTACTTCCTCATAAGTAATCATGCTCCTAGAATCGTAAGCATCCAAGATAATTCTCTCATCTAGCTCAACTGCCCAAGCATACTTTCGCAAAAAAGAACGAGTATAAAATGGACTAGGAAGTTGATCAAAATCATCAGCTTCCATTGCCTCCAACATATCCAACTGAATTTCTGTTTTTTTATGTAATTCTTCTAAAGTCAACCCTTGGTTGGTTCTAGCTAAACGTAAAACCTCACCAATTGTTTTTTTCCTCATACTTGTCATCCCTTCTTTCTAGTGTCTATTATGACAGGTTACTACGATGGGAATATTGTAAAATCAACTATGTCACCATCATCTATTAAATGATGTCCAGCATCAAGGACATCCTCTAAAGTAATTTCCTGTAAAATCTTTGGCAAATCAAAAATTGTCTCACCATGTTCAAAAGCATCATATTGCGTTGCAATAAATTCAAGAGAGTTCATGCTACTGAAAAATTCTCCAAACATCTCTCTTTTGATAATATCTAAATGATCCTCTGTAATATCCAAATCCTTTGTAAAATTACGAATGGCCTTCCTAAACTGATGAGATAAAGCAACTGGCTCTTTCGTATCCATTGTCAACATAACAAAATGAAAACGACTTGTTACTTCAATTTCAAGAGATAAGGACGCATCTATTTTACCTGATTCATATAATTTTTGAAAACGATCCGAAGTCCAACCAAACATCATTGCAAACAATAATTTTAATAAAATATGATGTCGATAGCAATCCGCCTCAGCAACTTCTCGATTACCTCTAATCCCAATCGCTAGTTTGGGAGAAGATACTTCCATTCTCATACTGTCTGTTGGCTTCACATCTTGTAAAAGCAACTTTTCTCTTGCTACTTCCTGAACATCTGAATCTTCCAGTTCTTTTCTTTCACAATAGTCCTGTACTTGCTCCACATCAAAATTACCAACTAAAAACAGAGACATATTTACAGGTTTGTAAAACCTTGTAAAGTTTTCTTGCAAATTAGTTAGATTTATTTGGGAAATCGATTTCTCACTTCCAACTATATCAGTTGCTAAAGGTGTACCAGGATACAAATTCGCTAAAGTTAAAAAGAATAAACACGAATCTGGATCATCTTGATACATTTCTCGTTCTTGCTGGATAATATCCTGCTCTCTTAAAATGGAATCTTCAGTAAAATGTGCTGATGTTACCAATTCATCAAGTAAGTCTAAATTTTCTAAAAAATGATCCGTTGCTGAAAAAAGATAACTTGTTTTTGTAAAGCTTGTAAAGGCATTACTATCTGCACCTAGACTCGTAAAAACCGACATCAAGTCGCTAGAATCTTCTCTCTCAAATAATTTATGTTCAAGAAAATGAGCAATTCCTGCAGGATATTGTTTTACATCTCCGTCAACTTCTGTGACAAGCGTATCTACCGAACCAAACTGAACAGTGACACTCCCGTAAACCTCTTTAAATTCCTTTTTAGGCAAAAGAGCAACTGTCAATCCGTTGGCCAAACGAGTTCGATAAACCATTTCTTTTACAGCTGGATAGTATTTTTCTTCAAAAATAACCTTTGTCATTCTATTCCTTCCATAAAGTAAATCGCCTGTAGTTTCACATTATTAGCTGCTCTACAAATAGCATCTTTGTCAACTTGCTCGAGTTTTGCAATCCAACCTTTAAAGTCTGCTGAAGATTTTCCAAGTAAGGCATTTTGATAAGCATGTTCAATCAATGAACTTTGATTATCTTGAGAAAGTAACAAAGACCGACGAATCATTTCCTTGGTCTGCTCTAACTCAAGCTCTGTAAAATAACCTTTTTTTAAATCAAGCAGTTGATTATTCATCATTTTTCGAGCCTGATTCCGATTTTCTCGATCAATGCCAGCATACATCCTCAAGAATCCACTAAACAAATCGAGCTGACTTGAAATAGTATAAGCTAATCCAGCATTTTCACGGACATTTGTAAAGAGCTTAGAATGAGCAAATCCACCAAGTAAACCATTCATTACAATCATGGGTAAATGTTGCTCATCACCATATTCAGCAGAGCAATAATATCCCAACTCTAAAATAGACTGTCCCACATTTTTCCGAACCATGCCTTCCTGAAGGATATTGGAATAAGGTTGACAATACTTAACCTTCACATTACCTTCTCGACCCAGAAAACCAAATGATTCTAATACATTTAGAATTTCAACCTCATTAAAATCACCTAGGAAAAAGAAATCTATTCGATCATTGGCCAAAAATTCTTGGAAACAAGAATAAGAACTTTGTGGAGTTTCAGCTAAAATACGATTTCGTAAATCACTATACTCCAATTGGAGACATTCGTCATGAAAAAATAATTTATCTAATTCTTTATGTGAAAAATAAAAAGAATCATCCATATCAGCTGCTAAACTTGCTAGCAATTGTTTTTTCTCAATTTCAAATAAGGACGGATCAAATCCATTATCAACTACCACGGGTGAGAAAAGAGTCTCTTTTACTAGTTCAAAAACCTGAGAAGTTAGCACATTTTTCTTACTTAAAAACTCATCACGAACATAAGTAAATGTCAATTCTACAATATGACTTTGCCCTCTTCTAAAACAATTGGTTGACATATCTGTACCGTATAGACTGGCCAAGTGTCTCCTCAAATTTTGAGAAGTGGGGTACATCTGGTTGGCAGTTTCTAGCATACTCGCACTCAACATGCGACCTGCAATCGTATCAAGAGATAATGGAGCTGTAAAACGCACGGTTATTTTGTTCGTTTTAAACTTTTTTGATTGGATAAAATGTGTTGAAATTCCATGCACTAACTCCATGATTTACCTCCTTATATACAGACTTCTATTATATCACGAAAACCTGAAATTTTCTTGTTCCCTGTAACAGTTTTGAAATAAAAATCGCTTACATTTATCCCTGTTTCTATCACCATTTTTAGGAAAATATGGTATAATACCAAAGATTGAGGTGAATTATGGAATACAAATTATTTGAAGAATTTATTACCCTCCAAGCACTACTCAAAGAACTTGGAATTACACATAGCGGAGGAGCTATCAAATCATTTCTCTCTGAACATTCTGTTTACTTTAATGGGGAATTAGAAAGTCGTCGTGGTAAAAAACTTCGTATTGGTGATAAAGTTGACATCCCTGACATGAACATTGACATCTTGTTGACACAACCTACTTCTGAAGAACAAGAGGAATACCAAGCTGATAAAGTTGAAAAAGAACGAATCGCTAAACTCGTCAAAGAGATGAATAAGGGAATTAAAAAAGACAAATCGAAACCTGCTTCATCACCTAAAAGCAAACAAGCTCCACGATTCCCTGGTAGATAATCATGTGGCTACAACACCTATCTCTCAAGACTTTTCGTAACTACAAAGAGACGAAAATAGACTTTAATCCTAAATTGAATGTCTTTTTAGGACGCAATGCACAAGGTAAAACAAATATGTTAGAGGCTATCTATTTTTTAGCCTTAACACGTAGTCATCGAACTCGAACAGATAAAAATCTCATTCATTTTGATGAGGAACAACTTCATCTTTCAGGTCTCGTTCAGAAAAAAACTGGATCCATTCCCCTAGAAATCGAACTAACACAAAAAGGGCGTGTGACAAAAGTTAATCACTTAAAACAGGCGCGCCTTTCAGATTATGTAGGACACATGAATGTTGTCTTATTTGCTCCTGAAGATTTACAACTAATTAAAGGAGCACCTTCAGTTCGACGAAAATTTATTGATATGGAGCTTGGGCAAATTAAGCCAATCTATTTATCAGATTTAACCAATTATAACCATATCCTTAAGCAAAGAAATACCTATCTAAAATCAGCTCAAACAATAGATGAAACCTTCCTTTCAGTACTAGATGATCAGCTAGTCGATTATGGATGTCGTGTAATGAATCACCGCTTAGATTTCATAAAAAAGCTAGAATCATTTGGGTGTAAGAAACATTTTGAACTCTCTAATCAAATTGAAGAGTTGTCAATATCCTATCAATCTTCTGTCAAGATAACTGACAAAGAAGACTTATCCGAATCTTTCAAAATTGCTTTAGAAAAAAGTAGATCCAGAGATTTATTTAAAAAGAATACTGGTGTCGGTCCTCATCGAGATGATATTTCTTTTTATATAAATGGGATGGATGCTAGTTTTGGAAGTCAAGGCCAACATCGTAGTCTCGTACTTTCTATAAAATTAGCAGAAATAGAATTAATGGAAAGTATTACTACAGAATCTCCGATATTATTACTTGACGATGTTATGAGTGAACTTGACAACACTAGACAGTTAAAATTATTAGAAACGATTTCTCAATCAATCCAAACCTTTATTACAACAACAAGCTTAGATCATCTTCAAAATCTACCAGAAAATCTAAGTATTTTCACTATTCAAGATGGTAAAGTTGTTGTAAACAAAACTTGACAATATTGTAAAAAAACTCCTGTTTTCGCAGGAGTTTTTCATTTCTTTTACATAGAATAATTTGGTGCCTCATTAGTAATTTGTACATCATGAGGGTGGCTTTCTTTCAAACCAGCACCAGACATTTCAATAAATTGAGCATTATCATGCAACTCTTTAAGGTTAGCTGCACCACAGTAACCCATACCAGAGCGAATACCACCAATCATTTGGAAGACAATATCAGCTGCCGCTCCTTTATAAGCAACACGACCTTCAATTCCTTCTGGAACAAGTTTATTTGCTTCATTGACAGAACCTTGGAAGTAACGATCGCTTGAACCTTTTTTCATTGCTGCGATTGATCCCATACCACGGTAAGTCTTGAATTTACGTCCTTGGAAGATTTCAGTTTCACCTGGAGCTTCATCAGTTCCAGCAAACATAGATCCAAGCATAACAGCATTTCCACCAGCCGCAAGGGCTTTTACAATATCTCCAGAATACTTGATTCCACCGTCAGCAATGATCGTTTTTCCATATTCACGCGCAACGGCTGCAGCATCGTAGATAGCTGTTACTTGTGGAACACCAACACCTGCAATCACACGAGTAGTACAGATAGAACCTGGTCCAATACCAACCTTGACAACGTCTACACCTGCTTCATAAAGGGCACGTGCACCTTCAGCAGTAGCAATATTTCCAGCAATCAAAGTACGATCTGGGAAATGAGCACGAATCTCAGCAATTTTACGCAAGACACCTGCAGAATGACCATGCGCAGTATCAATAACAATCGCATCCGCTCCTGCCTCAAAAAGAGCCTCTGCACGTTCAAATGTATCTGAAGTAACACCTACTGCACCTGCAACTAGAAGACGACCAAACTCATCTTTAGCCGCATTTGGAAACTCAATAACTTTTTCAATATCTTTGATAGTAATCAAGCCAGAAAGACGGCCTTCATCATCTACCAAAGGAAGTTTTTCAATACGGTGTTCTTGAAGAATACTCTCAGCTGTTGCAAGATCTGTACCCACAGGAGCAGTAACAAGATTTTCACTAGTCATATGATTTGAGATTGGTTGGTTATAGTCTGAAATAAAACGAAGATCTCGGTTTGTCAAAATACCAACCAATTTACGATTTTCAAGTGTTTCAACAACTGGAACACCACTGATGCGGTAACGTCCCATAAGCTCATCTGCTTCAGCAATTGTATGTTCAGGCGTCAAGAAGAAGGGATCAATAATAACTCCATTTTCAGAACGTTTTACCTTACGAACCTCTTCTGCTTGTTGAGCAATTGACATGTTTTTATGGATAACTCCGAGACCGCCTGCACGAGCAATAGCAATGGCCATTTGACTCTCTGTTACTGTGTCCATAGCAGCGGTAATAATTGGGATATTTAAAGTCAAATTATCTGCCAATTTAGTTGTTAAATCTGCATCGTTAGGCAACACATGACTTTCAGCTGGAATAAGCAATACATCATCAAAGGTAAAACCTTTTTTCAAAAATTTAGTGTCCCAATTAGACATTCGAAGTTTCCTCTTTTCTTTATTTTTGAGCTTGACTCTTTTTATATTGTATCTATCATACCATTCTATAAAAATTTGTCAAATGTTACAGGGGTAAATAAAAAACTATCTTTTCTTTGAGATAGAAATGATAGTTTCTTGTAAAAATAAACTTAGTTAAAGTAATGAAGTCCCATTGCTCCTTTAACCTCAGATAGGGTTTGACCTGCAACTTCACGCGCTCTTTCACTACCTTTTTGAAGCATATTATAAACTTCTCCCATATCCTTAGCAAATTCGATACGGCGCTCACGAATAGGACCCAGTTCACGTTCTAATATTTCAAGTAGATAACGTTTGGTTTTCACATCACCAAGACCACCTCGTTGATAATGTTCTTTCATGTCAGCAATTTCTTGAGCATCTTCTGGACGACCAAAAACATCTAGATAATGGAAAACCATATTTCCTTCAATCTTACCTGGATCCTCAACGCGGATATGATCTGGATCTGTATACATACTCATTACTTTTTTACGCAAAGTATCCGCATCATCAGCTAAATAAATACCGTTATTAAGTGATTTAGACATTTTAGCATTTCCATCTAAACCAGGCAAACGCCCTGCTCTCTCATTTTCTGGATAAATACCTTCCGGTTCCACCAAGACATCACAGTTATATGCATTGTTAAAAGAACGAACAATCTCGCGAGTTTGCTCAATCATTGGTTTCTGATCTGTTCCAACAGGAACATAATTGGCCTTAAAGGCTGTGATGTCAGCTGCTTGTGCAATTGGATAAACCAAAAATCCTGTCGGAATGCTTTCTCCAAATCCTTTTTGAGCAATCTCTGTCTTGACAGTTGGATTTCGCTCCAGACGTGCTAATGAAACCAGATTCATATAGTACATAGATAGTTCAGCCAGCTCTGGAATCTGGCTTTGAATAAAGATAGTCGATTTACTTGGATCCAATCCAACTGCAAGATAATCCAAAGCCACATTTCCAATAGACTCTACAATGGTTTGAGGATCTTTGGCGTGATCTGTCAAGGCTTGTTGGTCAGCCAAGAACACAAACATGTCATACTTATCCTCTTCCTGTAATAATACTCGATTTTTGAGACTTCCAACATAATGTCCAATATGCAATTTTCCTGTTGGACGGTCTCCTGTTAAAATAATGGGTTTAGTCATTTTGTTCTCCTTCGATATAGTCTCTTCAATTATAGCATTTTTTTAATGAAATAACCGCAATTTATCAAAATAAATCGACCTTGCTATTTATGTTTTTGTGTAAAGGGAATTGTAAATATAATTTACACAAAATTGACAGATAAAAATTTGAATATTTCCGTATTTTCTAGTAGAATAAATATATTACACATATAGGAGAAAAACATTGCTTACAGTATCTGATGTTTCACTACGTTTTAGTGATCGCAAACTTTTTGATGATGTCAATATCAAATTTACAGAAGGAAATACTTATGGATTAATCGGTGCTAATGGTGCTGGAAAATCAACCTTTTTAAAAATTTTAGCTGGAGATATCGAACCTACTACTGGTCACATCTCTCTTGGTCCAGATGAACGTCTCTCTGTTCTTCGTCAAAATCACTTTGACTATGAAGATGAACGTGCCATTGATGTTGTTATCATGGGAAATGAAAAACTTTATAGTATCATGAAAGAAAAAGATGCTATCTACATGAAGGAAGATTTCTCAGACGAAGATGGAGTGCGTGCTGCCGAACTTGAAGGTGAGTTTGCCGAGCTTGGAGGCTGGGAAGCAGAAAGTGAAGCCTCTCAACTACTTCAAAACCTAAACATTCCAGAAGAATTGCACTACCAAAATATGAGCGAATTGGCTAATGGTGAGAAAGTAAAGGTTCTCCTCGCCAAAGCACTTTTTGGTAAACCAGATGTTCTTCTTTTGGACGAGCCGACCAATGGTTTGGATATCCAATCTATTACTTGGCTAGAAGACTTCTTGATTGATTTTGATAACACCGTTATCGTAGTATCCCACGACCGTCACTTCTTAAACAAAGTATGTACTCACATGGCCGACCTTGACTTTGGAAAAATCAAACTCTATGTCGGAAACTATGACTTCTGGAAGGAATCTTCTGAACTTGCTGCTAAATTGCTAGCAGACCGTAATGCCAAAGCAGAAGAAAAAATTAAGCAATTGCAAGAATTCGTTGCTCGTTTCTCTGCTAATGCTTCTAAATCAAGACAAGCAACATCACGTAAAAAAATGCTTGATAAGATTGAGCTAGAAGAGATTGTGCCATCTAGTCGTAAATATCCATTTATCAACTTTAAAGCGGAGCGTGAGATTGGTAATGATCTCTTGACAGTAGAAAATCTAACTGTAAAGATTGATGGTGAGACTATTTTAAATAATATCAGCTTTATCTTGCGTCCAGGTGATAAGACAGCTCTTATTGGACAAAATGATATCCAAACGACTGCATTAATTCGTGCAATCATGGGAGATATTGACTATGAAGGAACTGTCAAGTGGGGAGTTACAACTAGTCAATCTTACCTGCCAAAAGATAACTCAGCTGATTTCGCAGGGGGAGAATCAATTCTTGACTGGTTGCGTCAATTCGCAAGTAAAGAAGAAGATGACAATACTTTCCTACGCGGTTTCCTTGGCCGTATGCTCTTCTCTGGAGATGAGGTTAACAAACCTGTCAACGTCTTGTCAGGGGGAGAAAAAGTTCGTGTCATGCTTTCAAAACTCATGCTCTTGAAATCAAATGTCCTTGTACTTGATGATCCAACCAATCACTTGGACTTGGAATCTATCTCAAGCTTGAATGATGGATTGAAAAACTTTAAAGAATCAATCATCTTTGCCAGTCATGACCACGAGTTTATTCAAACTTTGGCTAACCATATCATTGTCTTGTCAAAAAATGGCGTCATTGACCGTATCGATGAAACCTATGATGAATTCCTAGAAAATGCAGAAGTACAAGCAAAAGTTAAAGAACTTTGGAAAGACTAAATAAAACTTCAAAACTCAGTTGGGTTAACCAGCTGAGTTTTCTAACATTTTATGAGGTAACATGAAATTATTTTTTAAAACATATTGGACCTATTTTGTTTCTTTCATCATTCCCATAATCATTATGATAGGAGTATATCTATATCAAGGTATCTACTGGAATAGCGATACATCTCCACTATTAGGAGATGGGTTTCATCAATACGTTATTTTTGATATAACTTTACGAAATATCCTACATGGAAATGGTAGTTTGTTTTACACCTTTACAAGTGGTCTCGGATTGAATTTCTATGCCCTATCTAGTTATTACTTGGGTAGTTTCCTTTCACCTCTAGTTTACTTTTTTGATCTAACTAATATGCCAGATGCTGTCTATCTGACAACTCTCTTAAAATTTGGATTGATTGGTCTGTCAACTTACTTTAGTTTAAATAAATTATTTCAATCGATTCCTAAGCCTTTAAAACTAGCCTTATCTACTTCCTATGCTCTGATGAGTTTCACTGTCAGTCAATTAGAGATAAAAACCTGGCTAGATGTTTTTATCTTGATTCCTTTAATTATAACTGGTTTACACCTACTTATAACTGAAAAGAAATTCTCATTATACTTTACAAGTCTGTCAATATTATTTATCCAAAACTATTATTTTGGCTATATGACAGCATTGTTTCTTATTTTCTGGTATCTCTGTCAAATTTCTTGGGACTTTAAAACTCGAAAATCATCTTTTCTTGATTTCATAATCACCTCCTTTTTAGCTGGTATGGCTAGCTTGATTATGACTCTTCCCACTCTGTTTGATTTACAGATACATGGGGAAAAATTAACTGAAGTTACAAAGTTTCAAACTGAAAGTAGCTGGTATCTTGATCTCTTTGCTAAGCAATTCATTGGTTCCTTTGACACAACAAAGTATGGGGCCATCCCAATGATTTTTGTTGGACTACTTCCCTTTATTTTGACTATTTTATTTTTTACGCTGAAATCTATTAAGTTTCACGTGAAACTTATCTATGCAATTTTCTTTGCATTTCTAATTGTAAGCTTTTATATTGAAACGCTTGATTTATTTTGGCAAGGCATGCATACTCCAAACATGTTTTTACATCGCTATGCTTGGATTTTCTCTACCTTGTTAATTTACACAGCAGCAGAAGTCTTAAATCGTCTGAAAGAAATTAAAATCTGGAATTTTTTAGTTTCGCTTTTTCTTATAGTAACAGGATTTTTAGCTACCATCTATCTAAAATCACATTATTCTTTTTTAACAGATTTGAATATTCTGCTTACTCTTGAATTTTTGGTTGTCTATTCTCTTTTACTCCTTGCAGTTATCAAAAAGTTTATCTCTGTAAATCTATTTGCCATTCTAATCTCTTTATTTATAATGGTTGAAATGAGTTTAAATGCTTCATCTCAAATAGACGGAATTGCTAAGGAATGGGGATTTGCTTCTCGAATTGCATATAATCGAGATATCCCAGCTATGGAATCTTTCTCAACATATATTGGGGATCCATTTACTCGTACTGAGAAACTACAAACTCAGACAGGGAATGACAGTATGAAATTCAACTACAATGGAATCTCTCAATTTTCATCTGTTCGAAATCGTTCAGCAAGCTCTACTTTGGATAAACTTGGCTTTAAATCCTCTGGGACCAATCTCAATCTCCGCTATGCAAATAATAGTATTTTGGCTGATAGTTTATTTGGCATCCAGTATAATATCTCAGACAGTCCTATTGATAAGTATGGATTCCAAGATGTATATCAAAAAGATAATCTTACCCTATATGAAAATCAATTCTCTCTTCCGATTGCCTTTGCTAGTCAATCTGTTTACAATGATGTCAATTTCACTGAACATACTCTAGATAATCAGGCCTCGTTTTTAAATCAACTTGCTAACGTCAATTTTGATTATTTTTCTCCAATACCTTATGAAAAAACTGAATATACTGATGATTTGATTAGTGTTACAAGTTCTTCAAATGAGGACGCAGCAATCCAGTATCAAATTGAAGTGCCAGAAAACAGCCAAGTTTATCTTTCTTTCACAAACCTTCACTTTTCTAATGATAAACAAAAGAAAGTTGACATCCTTGTCAATGGGGAAAAGAAAACTTTTACAACTGATAATGTCTTCTCCTTCTTTAATCTAGGCTATACAAAAGAGAAAAAAACTTTCAATATTCATGTTAGTTTCCCTGAAAATTCACAAGTATCATTTGAATCTCCTACCTTCTATCGTTTAGATACCAAAACTTTCACCGAGGCAATTCAAAAAATTAAAGAACAACCTGTCACAGTATCAACTTCTAAAAATAAGGTCTTTTCTACATATGATGTCAAACAAGATACATCCATTTTCTTCACCATTCCTTATGACAAAGGTTGGTCTGCCTACCAAGATGGTAAGAAAATAGAAATTAAACAAGCTCAAACTGGCTTTATGAAAGTTGACGTTCCTAAGGGAAAAGGAACTATTACACTTTCCTTTATTCCCAATGGTTTTGTTATTGGAGCAATCTGTTCCTTTACTTCTCTTTTTCTATTTGGAATCTATAATCACAAACGAAAAGCATCTAAGACATAAAAAATCGACCAGTTAATCGGTCGATTTTTTTAATCTTCTTCCATTTTCTTAGGTTGATAGGCTAGCATACCTAAACAAATAAATAGTACTAGTATAACGGCAAGGAAAATGACTTGATGATGAATATTTCCTGTCATAGAGATTGTTTGTCGTAATCCCGAAACTGAATAACTCATTGGTAACCAAGGATTAATGGCTCTAAAGAAATCATTTGTTAAAGCAAGTGGGTAAGTACCTGCACTTGATGCTAACTGTAATAAAAGCAAAATAAGAGAGAAGAAAGCTCCTATACGGCTATTCCATGTTGTTAAAGCAGTCACCATGGACATGAATACTAAACTTGTTAGGATAATGAGAATAAATGTTCTCATCTCATGATTTGCAGTTAGACCAATAAGATGAACTCCTCCATATACCAAAATTCCTGCTAAAACAGCTATAATACCATTTATTTCAGCTCGAGATTTCAACCAAGCCCAACGGCTCTCTGGATGACGTCCTGAAGGCAACTTCGCAAAGATCATATTCGTTGATATTGCTGCAACAAAAAGAGCAACTGATATCATATAAGGAGCCATTGCGATTCCATTTACAGGAACTTGGTCATTGTCTGTTTTGGAAAGATTGAGAGGATTTGACAAAATCTCTGCATTTTTAGATTCTGTTGATGCTGATTTAAGTTGATCACTAGCATTACCTAGTCCTTGTCCTAAAGAAACAACTCCTGTCTGTAAACCTTCCAATCCAGAAGTTAACTTTGTTCCACCTTCTGCAAGTTTCCCAGCTCCATCTGCCAATTTATTAGCTCCGTTCTCTAATTGAGAAGCACCTGAAAGTAACTGACTGGATTTGTCTGCTAATTGACCAGATCCTGATTGTAATTTATCAACTCCTGCCATTAATTCTTGACTCTTTTGATTCAATTGATTGGACCCAGTTGATAATTTTTCAATACCAGATACTAATTCTGGAGTTTTTTCAGCTAATTGACCAACTCCTTCTGTCAAGCTAAAAGATTTTTGTGTCAAGGTATTTGAACCTGAAACTAGTTGATCCAAACTACCTGTCAAGGTAGCATTTTTTTCACTTAGTTGACTTGCACCCTGAGAAACTTTATCAACACTTGTAGTATATGCCTTTACACCTGATGCAATCGAATGACTAGCAGGAACTAATTTACTCGTCACTGCTCCCTGTATTTCTGTTAATCCACTTGACAATCCTGTCAAAGAAGTAGAAGCAAGCGGTAATACTTGATTAGCTTGATTTTTTAACATCGAAAGATTAGAAGATTGATTTTGTAAGTTTTCTAAACTTCCCTGTAAACCTTGTACTAAAGCTACAATTGACTGAGCCGATTGAATACTATCAGTCGAATTTTGAGATACAGAAGCGCTTATCTCAGCTTGTTGCTCACTTGTCAATGATTGATAAGCTGCTGTCGATTGAATATTAGCTAATGTAGTTGCTTTTTCAGACTGAGCACTTGCTAACATTTGATTAGAAAGAGATACTATACTTGATAAAACAGAATCTAATTGTTTTGTATCTCCAACATCAATATTTTGAATAGCTTGATTTAACTGATTCAGACCAGAAGATAATTGATTAATTTGATCTTTTTGCTCAGACGAAGCATCTAACTTACTAGAAAGTTGTTGAATCCCTTCACTTAATTGCTCCACACCCATTCGAAGTGTAGCTGATTGATTAGATAACTGATTAGCACCTGTTACAAGATTTCCCACTCCGTTTGTATAGGCACTAACACCAGATGAAAATTGATTAAGACCAGCATTAAGCTGAGAAACACCGCCAGTATAGGATTCTACACCAGTATATAACTGATTGATTCCCCTTACTAATTCAGGACTTTTAGAAGATAATTGACCTAATCCCCTATCTAATTGACTCACTGCACCAGTATATGTAACTAAACCACTATTAAAATTCCCTAAGCCAAGATGAAGTTGTTCAACACCAGAAACATAAGAGGATAATCCTTTAGTAAACTGCTCCGTTCCATTTGAAAATGTTAAACTTGAATCTGCTAAAGAGTGTAGGTTAGTAGTTAATGTTTGACTTCCTGTCACTAACTGATTCGCTCCATCAGTTAATTTTTCACTACCAGAAGCTGCTTGACTCATGCCATCCTTTAATTCGACTATCTTATCAAATAAAGCTTTAGTATAGGTCACAGTTACATTTGTAGACACATTCTGCTTCAATTGTGTCATCGCAGAATCACTCATCTTGCTAGCAATAAAACTATGACCACTTGAAGTCTGATAATCGATTTGCATTTGCTCTGGATGATCCGTTAAAATAGAAGCTGCTTTTTCAGACAAATCACTTGGTAAAGTCACTACCATATAGTAATTGCCATCTTCCAATCCCTTCTTTCCTTCATCTTCATCTACGAAATGAAAATCTAAGGTTTTATTTTCTTTTAAATTGGACACCATGTCTTTTCCTATTGCCATGGTATTACCGTTATAGGAAGCTTCTTTATCATTATTGACAACTGCCACAGGTAAGTCAGACAATTGCCCATATGGATCCCACATTGATGACAAAAATATGATATTGTACAGAGCTGGAATAAGAGAAATCCCTATCATGACAATAATAAAGGTTGGTTTTTTAAAAATTGCTTTCCATTCTTTAAACATATCTTCTCCTTTTTTAAACATATTGTCTAAAATTTTGATATAATAGATTATACATTAAAAAATCTAAATTACAAGATAAAAAATTATTTTTTAGACATATAGTCTAATTTGTTTACAAGGAGGAAATATGCAAGAAAGTAACAAACGCTTAAAAACAAAGAGAACTATTGAAAATGCTATGGTACAATTACTAATGGAACAACCATTTGATCAAATTTCTACTGTCAAGTTAGCAGAAAAAGCCGGAATTAGTCGTTCCAGCTTCTATACTCACTATAAGGATAAGTATGATATGATTGAGCACTATCAAAGCAAGCTCTTTCATACATTTGAATATATTTTTCAAAAACATGCTCATCACAAAAGAGATGCTATTCTAGAAGTATTTGAATATCTAGAGTCAGAACCACTTCTAGCTGCCCTTCTTTCTGAAAATGGGACTAAAGAAATCCAAAATTTCTTACGAAATAAACTTCATATCATGCTCAGCACAGATTTACAAAAGCACTTTATGCAACTGAATCTCAATACCACTGAATTAGAATATAGTAGCATCTATCTAACTCATGCACTTTTTGGTGTCTGCCAAACTTGGATTGCACATGGAAAAAAAGAAAGTCCTCAAGAAATAACAGACTTCCTTATGAAGATGCTTGGTGATACAAATTGATACAAAAAGGGAACACAGCTGTGTTCCCTTTTATCTATACTCCGCCAGTAGGACTCGAACCTACGACATCATGATTAACAGTCATGCGCTACTACCAACTGAGCTATGGCGGATAAAATAGTCCGTACGGGATTCGAACCCGTGTTACCGCCGTGAAAAGGCGGTGTCTTAACCCCTTGACCAACGGACCTTCTATCTGTAGCAGATATAACCATTATATCAATTTCTTACTAATTGTCAATCACTTTTTAGATTTTTTCTCTAGAATATCTTTTAATTTTCTAATTTTTAACCTTGAAATAGGACAGCGATGGTCTTCATAGAAAACAATTTCCAGGTTTTTTCGATCAATTTCTCTAATATTGCCTATATTTACCAAAAATGACTTATGAGGAGAATAAAATCGTTGGGTATGTTTATCCTTTTCCTGAATATCTGTCATGGTACCGTAAAATTCTTTGGCAAAATTCTTACCAATAATGCGCAATTTATGAGAGACCCCTGTCGTTTCAATATACAGAATATCATGGTAAGGAATTTTTAAATCATTTCCCTTGTAATTGTAGTCAAAATAATCTACAACATCTTCATTTTCAAGTAACATACTCTTCGTGTAGAAGATATTTTGCTCAATTCTCTTCTTAAACATCTCATCATTGATATCCTTATCAACAAAATCTAGGGCTGATACCTGGTATTTATAGGTTAGAGTCGCAAACTCTGATCGACTGGTGATAAAGACGATAATAGCGTAAGGATTGTAATGACGAATGAGTTGAGCAACCTCAAATCCTTTTTTCTCAATTCCATGAATATCAATATCTAGGAAATAAAGCTGATTTACTTCATCATTTTCAATGTATTCTTCAAATTCACGGACTTTTCCCGTTGTCTTGTATGATATTGGAATATTCGATTCTTTCGAAATTTCATCCAATATTCTCTCTAGTCTCACTTGATGTTCAATAACATCCTCTAAAATTAAAACTTTCATTCAAATTCCCTCTTAAATCTAATAATTTGTCTAAATGTACTGCCTTCCATCTCTGTTTCTAAAATAATATTGTTGTACTTATCTAGTAGTTCTTTCACATTATTTAGTCCGACTCCGCGGTTTCTTCCCTTAGTGGAGAATCCTAAGGCAAATAGATCTCCTGAAGGAGTCATCGTCATTTTACATGAATTCTGAATCACAATAACTGTTTCAGTTTCCATCTTAATAACTGCTACTTCCATTTGTTTTTTATAGCTATCAGCTGATCCTTCAACAGCATTGTTCAATAAGACACTCATGATACGAACCAAATCCAATAGTTCAATTGGGAGCTTGGTAATCGTATCTTTTACTTCCAGTGTAAACTCTACACCATTATTTCGAGCATAGACAATTGACTGAGCAACCAAACTTCGTAAAGCTGAATCTTCTATGTTGTTCAAATCAAAGTAAGTGTATTTATCTGAACGCAGTTTGTAATTAGCTTTGACCAAAACTTCATTGTAAACTCTGTCAATTTCCTGTAAATCACCACTGTCAATTGCCATCTGCATACTGACAAGCATACCAGCATAGTCATGTCGAAAACCACGGATTTCATTATACAGTCCGACAATTTCATCTGTGTAATTCTGTAAATGTTTCTGTTCAAATTTCTTCTGCTTCAAAGCAATCTCTTTCTCCATTTGATCTTTATGAGAATTCATTGCAAAGAAGGTCAAAAGGAGAGAAATAAAGACAATAGATGATAAAATACTTCCAAAACTATTCAAATGTTTAATCGTACTTACCATATCTGAAACGAAAGATACAATATGGAGCAGTAGTAAGGCAAAAAATACTTTTTTCAAGAAAGGATAGAGATAGTCCTTATCAAAATAGTTTAGTTCTAAATGGAAATAACGAATGATTGTTACAATAACGACATAAGTCAACACCGTTACAACTAAAAAGAATAGGTCATAATATTGTAAAACAAAATTGTCTCCTGTTATAGAGGAAAAAATTACAGACAGAAAGGTATGAGTGCTCTCATATAAAAGAGATAGTAGTAAACTTAGGAATAGTCCTCTATCCCTCTCATACTGTTTAATCCATTTAAAATAGGAATATAGCATCAAAGGAAATAAAAATGTTACAATCCCTAATTCATCTAAATGTAGAAGATAAAAGGGAAGGCTAAGTACTATTTCTACTAGTAATGTATAAGCACCAAAAACGTATAGTTCCTTTGTTTTTATTTTACCTTTGCAAATTAAACTGTAACTATGACTAATAATAAAAAAATATAATATAAAATCTACTACTAAGAAAAAATTCATTCTGACACTCCCTTATCTTCTTTTAAGAAAATTAATGAACATTTTATCTATTCTCCTCATCTCCCCACCTTGAATTTTTTGCAAGTCTTTTTCCTTCAAGGCTACAAACTGTTCCAATTTAACTGTGTTTTTCATAATAAAATCTCCTAAAATGTTTTTTTCTTGTAAGCTAACTTACAAAAACCATTATACAAAATGGAATTTCGTTTTAGATAAAATTCTCTCAACTGTCATTTTTTTCTCCCCAAGTGTACTTTTTTAAGAAAAAAGCCGGGAAAATTCCCAGCTTTACTACTATATTGATCCCAGCAGGATTCGAACCTGCGACCGTTCGCTTAGAAGGCGAATGCTCTATCCAGCTGAGCTATGAGACCTAACACAATCATTCTACCAAAAATTCAATTAAAAGTCAATTTTCTATTTATGATAGGGCGAGCCCTGCTGAATCGTAAAAGCGCGATAGATTTGTTCAACAAGGACTAGTCTCATTAACTGATGGGGTAAAGTTAGACGGCCAAAACTGACAGAAAGATTAGCTCTCTTTTTTACATCCTGTGCTAATCCTAAACTCCCCCCAATAATAAAGGTAAGAGTAGAAAATCCTTTTATAGAAGCTTCTTCTAACTGTTTACTAAATTCTTCCGAGGAGAAAGTTTTCCCTTCTATAGCCAAGACAATAACGAAATCACGGTCACCAACTTTTGATAAAATTCTCTGACCTTCTATTTCTAAAATCTTTTGATTTTCTGACTCACTGGCCTTATCTGGTGTTTTTTCATCTGCTAGCTCAATCATTTCAAGCTTAGCAAATCGAGAAATTCGTTTTGAATACTCTGCGATACCATCTTTTAAATACTTTTCTTTCAGTTTCCCAACTGTTACAACTTTAATTTTCATGACTCTATTCTAACATATTCTCTATTTTTTCACATCTTATTCACAAAATAAAAGGTTAATTTTCGCCGAGAAAACCACAGATTTTTGAAAGTTATCCACAATCTGTGAAAAACTTTTGTGTTTAAGTTATAATTAAGCTAGTCAGTTTATACTTTCAGTAATTTCAAATATATGGAGGCAAATATGAAACATTTAAAAACATTTTACAAAAAATGGTTTCAATTATTAGTCGTTATCGTCATTAGCTTTTTTAGTGGAGCCTTGGGTAGTTTTTCAATAACTCAACTAACTCAAAAAAGTGGTGTAAGTATCTCGAATAATAATAGCACTATCACACAGACTGCCTATAAAAACGAAAATTCAACAACGCAGGCTGTTAATAAAGTAAAAGATGCCGTTGTTTCTGTTATTACTTATTCGGCAAACAGACAAAATAGCGTATTTGGCAATGATGATACTGACACAGATTCTCAGCAAATCTCTAGTGAAGGATCTGGGGTTATTTATAAAAAGAATGACAAAGAAGCTTATATTGTCACCAATAATCACGTTATAAATGGTGCCAGCAAAGTAGATATTCGTTTGTCAGATGGAACTAAAGTACCTGGAGAAATTGTCGGAGCGGACACTTTCTCTGATATTGCTGTCGTCAAAATCTCTTCAGAAAAAGTGACAACAGTAGCTGAGTTTGGTGATTCTAGCAAGTTAACCGTAGGAGAAACTGCTATTGCCATCGGTAGCCCGTTAGGTTCTGAATATGCAAATACTGTCACTCAAGGTATCGTATCTAGTCTTAATCGAAATGTATCTTTAAAATCTGAAGATGGACAAGCCATTTCTACAAAAGCCATCCAAACTGATACTGCTATTAACCCAGGTAACTCTGGTGGCCCACTAATCAATATTCAAGGACAGGTTATCGGAATTACCTCAAGTAAAATTGCCACAAATGGAGGAACATCTGTAGAAGGACTTGGTTTTGCAATCCCTGCAAATGATGCTATCAATATTATTGAACAGTTAGAAAAGAACGGAAAAGTGACTCGTCCAGCTTTGGGCATTCAAATGGTCAATCTCTCAAATATTAATACAAGTGATATTAGAAGACTGAATATTCCAAGCAGTGTAACATCTGGTGTAGTTGTTCGTTCTGTACAAAGTAATATGCCTGCAAATGGTCACCTTGAAAAATACGATGTTATTACAAAAGTAGATGACAAAGAGATTGCTTCATCAACAGACTTACAAAGTGCTCTTTACAATCATTCCATCGGAGACACCATTAAGATAACTTACTATCGTAACGGTAAAGAAGAAACTACATCTATTAAACTTGACAAGAGTTCAGGTGATTTAGAATCTTAATTGACATCTATGTAAAGAAAGCTTTACATAAGAGAAAAGATGTGTTAGTGTAGAATCATGGAAAAATTTGAAATGATTTCTATCACAGATATACAAAAAAATCCCTATCAACCTCGAAAAGAATTTGATAGAGAAAAACTAGATGAACTAGCACAGTCTATTAAAGAAAATGGGGTCATTCAACCGATTATTGTTCGTCAATCTCCTGTGATTGGTTATGAAATCCTTGCAGGAGAGAGACGCTATCGGGCTTCACTTTTAGCTGGTCTGACGTCTATCCCAGCTGTTGTTAAACAACTTTCAGACCAAGAGATGATGGTCCAGTCCATCATTGAAAATTTACAGAGAGAAAATTTGAATCCAATAGAAGAAGCACGCGCCTATGAATCTCTTGTAGAGAAAGGATTTACCCATGCTGAAATTGCAGATAAAATGGGCAAGTCTCGTCCTTATATCAGCAACTCCATTCGTTTGCTTTCCTTGCCAGAACAAATCCTCTCAGAAGTAGAAAATGGCAAACTATCACAAGCCCATGCACGTTCTCTAGTTGGGTTGAATAAGGAACAACAAGACTATTTCTTTCAACGAATTATGGAGGAAGATATTTCTGTAAGGAAGTTAGAAGCTCTTCTGACAGAGAAAAAACAAAAGAAACTGCAAAAAAATGATCATTTCATACAGAATGAAGAAGAGCAGTTAAAAAAACTACTCGGATTAGATGTAGAAATCAAACTGTCTAAAAAAGATAGTGGAAAAATCATTATTGCTTTCTCAAACCAAGAAGAATACAGTAGAATTATCAACAGCCTGAAATAAGGCTGTTCTTTTATTTTTTTATCTCACAAGGTTATCCACTATTTTTTTTCAATAAAAAGCTTAATAAATCAATAGTTTCTGATTTTATCCCCAACCTGTGGATAAACCTTGATAACATTGTGGATTTTTTACCACAGCTTGTGGAAAATTCTTGCTATCTGTGGTAAAATAAGTCTAGCATTAAACTTTTAAATAGTAAAGGAGGAGAAAGGATTGAAAGAAAAACAATTTTGGAATCGTATATTAGAATTTGCTCAAGAAAGACTGACTCGATCCATGTATGATTTCTATGCTATTCAAGCTGAACTCATCAAGGTAGAAGAAAATGTTGCTACTATATTTTTACCTCGATCTGAAATGGAAATGGTTTGGGAAAAACAACTAAAAGATATTATTGTAGTAGCTGGTTTTGAAATTTATGATGCTGAAATAACTCCCCATTATATTTTCACTAAACCTCAAGACACGACTATCTCACAAGTTGAAGAAGCTACAAATTCAACTCTTTATGACTATAGTCCAAAGTTAGCATCTATTCCTTATTCGGATACTGGATTAAAAGAAAAGTATACCTTTGATAATTTTATCCAAGGGGATGGAAATGTTTGGGCAGTATCAGCCGCCTTGGCTGTCTCTGAAGATTTGGCTCTGACCTATAATCCTCTTTTTATCTATGGAGGACCTGGGCTTGGTAAGACTCACTTATTAAACGCTATTGGAAATGAAATTCTAAAAAATATTCCGAATGCGCGTGTCAAATACATACCTGCTGAAAGCTTTATTAATGACTTTCTTGACCACCTAAGACTTGGGGAAATGGAAAAGTTTAAAAAGACCTACCGCAGTCTTGATCTTTTGTTAATAGATGATATCCAGTCACTTAGCGGAAAAAAAGTCGCAACTCAAGAAGAATTTTTCAATACCTTTAACGCCCTTCATGACAAGCAAAAACAGATTGTCCTAACGAGTGATCGTAGTCCAAAACATCTAGAAGGACTTGAGGAGAGACTTGTCACGCGCTTTAGCTGGGGCTTGACGCAAAACATCACACCACCTGACTTTGAGACACGTATTGCCATTTTACAAAGCAAAACGGAACATTTGGACTACAATTTCCAAGGTGATACTCTAGAATACCTAGCTGGGCAATTTGATTCAAATGTTCGAGATCTTGAGGGAGCCATCAACGACATCACCTTAATTGCCAGAGTAAAAAAAATCAAGGATATCACTATTGATATTGCTGCAGAAGCCATTAGAGCTCGCAAACAGGATGTTAGCCAAATTCTCGTCATCCCAATTGACAAAATCCAAAATGAAGTTGGTAACTTTTATGGTATCAGCGTCAAAGAAATGAAGGGAAGCAGACGCCTTCAAAATATTGTTTTGGCTCGTCAAGTAGCCATGTATTTATCTAGAGAGCTAACAGATAATAGTCTTCCAAAAATTGGTAAAGAATTTGGTGGAAAAGATCATACAACAGTCATTCATGCCCATGCAAAAATTAAATCTTTGATTGATGAAGACGATAATTTACGTTTAGAAATTGAATCAATCAAAAAGAAAATCAAATAACTTGTGGATAACTTTCGCTTTTTTATCTTTTTTATCCACATTTTTTAAACAAGCCAAAAAACTTGATATAACTTACTTTAAGTCTGTTTTCCACAGATTTCACAGACTCTATTATTACTATTATCCTTCTAATACTAAAAATAAATAAAGGAGAATCCATGATTCATTTTTCAATTAATAAAAATTTATTTCTACAAGCCTTAAATACTACTAAGAGAGCTATTAGTTCTAAAAATGCTATTCCTATTTTATCAACTGTCAAAATTGACATAACCAATGAAGGTGTTACTTTAATTGGTTCAAATGGTCAAATTTCAATTGAAAATTTTATTTCTCAAAAAAATGAAGATGCTGGTTTGTTAATTACTTCTTTAGGTTCGCTCCTTCTTGAAGCTTCTTTCTTTATCAATGTTGTATCTAGTCTTCCAGATGTGACTCTTGATTTTAAAGAAATTGAACAAAATCAAATTGTTTTAACAAGTGGCAAATCAGAAATTACCCTAAAAGGAAAAGATAGCGAGCAATATCCACGAATCCAAGAAATTTCAGCTAGTACTCCTTTGGTTCTTGAAACAAAATTACTCAAGAAAATTATCAATGAAACAGCATTTGCTGCAAGTACACAAGAGAGTCGTCCAATTTTAACAGGTGTTCATTTTGTATTGAGTCAACACAAGGAGCTAAAAACAGTTGCGACAGACTCTCATCGTCTAAGCCAGAAAAAATTAACTCTTGAGAAAAATAGTGATGATTTTGATGTCGTGATTCCTAGCCGTTCTCTACGCGAATTTTCAGCGGTATTTACAGATGATATTGAAACTGTAGAGATTTTCTTTGCCAACAATCAAATCCTCTTTAGAAGCGAAAATATTAGCTTCTACACACGTTTGTTAGAAGGTAACTATCCTGATACAGATCGCTTGATTCCGACAGACTTTAATACTACTATTACTTTTGATGTTGTAAACTTACGTCAGTCAATGGAACGTGCTCGTCTTTTATCAAGTGCGACTCAAAATGGTACTGTGAAACTTGAAATTAAAGGTGGGGTTGTTAGCGCCCATGTTCACTCTCCAGAAGTTGGTAAAGTAAACGAAGAAATCGATACTGATCAGGTGACTGGTGAAGATTTGACTATTAGTTTCAACCCAACTTACTTGATTGATTCTCTTAAGGCTTTAAATAGCGAAAAGGTGACCATTAGTTTTATCTCAGCTGTTCGTCCATTTACTCTTGTGCCAGCAGATACTGATGAGGACTTCATGCAACTTATCACCCCAGTTCGTACAAATTAAGTGAAAGAGGTTGAGCCTAGCTCGCCTCTTTTATGATATAATCGAAAAAGAAAAGGAGAGTAGTATGTATCAAGTTGGAAATTTTGTTGAAATGAAAAAACCACATGCTTGTACAATCAAGTCAACTGGTAAAAAAGCAAATCGTTGGGAAATTACACGTGTAGGGGCAGATATCAAAATCAAATGTAGTAATTGTGACCATGTTGTCATGATGGGACGCTATGATTTTGATCGAAAAATGAATAAAATTATTGACTAAGAAGCCTTAGTTAGAGGGTTAGCAAGTTTTCCCTTTTTGTGTTATAATATTAGGGATTGAAATGAAAACGGAGAATGAGAAAATATGGCTTTAACAGCAGGTATCGTTGGTTTGCCAAACGTTGGTAAATCAACACTATTTAATGCAATTACAAAAGCAGGAGCAGAGGCGGCAAACTACCCATTTGCGACTATTGATCCAAACGTTGGAATGGTGGAAGTTCCAGATGAACGCCTACAAAAATTGACTGAAATGATTACTCCTAAAAAGACAGTTCCAACAACATTTGAATTTACAGATATTGCAGGGATTGTAAAAGGAGCTTCAAAAGGAGAAGGGCTAGGGAATAAATTCTTGGCCAATATCCGTGAAGTAGATGCGATTGTTCATGTAGTTCGTGCTTTTGATGATGAAAATGTGATGCGTGAGCAAGGACGTGAAGATGCCTTTGTGGATCCACTTGCAGATATTGACACCATTAACCTAGAATTGATTCTTGCTGACTTAGAATCAGTGAATAAACGCTATGCGCGTGTAGAAAAGATGGCACGTACGCAAAAAGATAAAGAATCAGTAGCAGAGTTTAATGTTCTTCAAAAGATTAAACCTGTTCTTGAAGATGGGAAATCAGCTCGTACAATCGAGTTTACAGATGAAGAACAAAAAGTTGTCAAAGGTCTCTTCCTTTTGACAACTAAACCAGTTCTTTATGTTGCCAATGTAGATGAGGATGTAGTTTCAGATCCAGATTCTATCGACTATGTCAAACAAATTCGAGAATTTGCAGCGACAGAAAATGCTGAAGTAGTCGTTATTTCTGCGCGTGCTGAGGAAGAAATTTCTGAGTTAGACGATGAAGACAAGCAAGAATTTCTTGAAGCACTTGGATTGATAGAGTCAGGCGTTGACAAATTAACTCGTGCAGCTTATCACTTACTTGGACTTGGAACTTACTTCACAGCTGGTGAAAAAGAAGTTCGTGCTTGGACCTTTAAACGTGGTATGAAAGCTCCTCAAGCAGCTGGTATTATCCACTCAGACTTTGAAAAAGGATTTATTCGTGCAGTAACCATGTCATATGAGGATCTAGTGAAATACGGATCTGAAAAGGCTGTAAAAGAAGCTGGACGCTTGCGTGAAGAAGGAAAAGAATATATCGTCCAAGACGGCGATATCATGGAATTCCGCTTTAATGTCTAAAAATTTAATAAATAGTGTCAATTAGGTTGGAAAAAAATTCCAACCCTTTTGGCTTTTGAAAGGAAAAATAAATGACCAAATTACTTGTAGGATTGGGAAATCCAGGAGATAAATATTTTGAAACCAAACACAATGTTGGTTTTATGTTAATTGACCAACTAGCGAAGAAACAGAATGTCACTTTTACACACGATAAGATATTTCAAGCTGACCTAGCATCCTTTTTCCTAAATGGTGAAAAAATTTATCTTGTCAAACCAACGACATTTATGAATGAAAGTGGAAAAGCGGTTCATGCTTTATTGACTTACTATGGTTTGGATATTGAAGATTTACTCGTCATTTACGACGACCTTGACATGGAAGTTGGGAAAATTCGTTTAAGAGCAAAGGGCTCAGCAGGTGGTCATAATGGTATCAAGTCTATTATTCAACATATAGGGACTCAGGTTTTCAATCGTGTTAAGATTGGAATCGGAAGACCTAAAAATGGAATGTCAGTTGTTAACCATGTTTTGAGTACCTTTGACAAGGATGATTATATTGGTATTTTACAGTCTATTGACAAAGTTGACGATTCTGTAAAATACTATTTACAAGAGAAAAACTTTGAAAAAACGATGCAGAGGTATAACGGATAAATGGTGACCTTATTAGATTTATTCTCAGAAAATGATCAGATTAAAAAATGGCATCAAAATCTGACAGATAAGAAAAGACAATTAATGTTAGGTTTGTCAACTTCTACAAAAGCTTTAGCAATCGCTAGTAGTTTGAAGAAAGAAGATAAGATTATTTTATTGACATCAACTTATGGAGAAGCAGAAGGGATTATTAGTGATCTTATTTCTATCTTGGGTGAGGAATTTGTCTATCCATTTTTGGTAGATGATTCCCCTATGGTCGAGTTTTTAATGTCTTCACAAGAAAAAATTATCTCACGGGTTGAAGCCTTGCGTTTTTTGACTGATTCATCTAAGAAAGGGATCTTAGTTTGTAATATTGCAGCAAGTCGATTGATTTTACCGTCTCCCAATGCATTTAAAGATAGTATTGTAAAAATAACAGTTGGTGAAGAATATGACCAACACGCGCTTACCTATCAGTTAAAGGAAATAGGCTATCGAAAGGTTACTCAAGTACAGACCCAAGGTGAGTTTAGTATTCGAGGAGATATTTTAGATATTTTTGAAATATCTCAGTTAGAACCTTGCAGAATTGAGTTTTTTGGTGATGAAGTAGATGGTATCAGGACATTTGAAGTCGAAACACAATTATCGAAAGAAAATCAGACAGAACTCACTATCTTTCCATCTAGCGATATGCTTTTAAGAGAAAAGGATTATCAACGAGGTCAATCAGCTTTAGAAAAACAAATTTCAAAGACTATGTCACCTATTCTGAAATCCTATCTAGAAGAAATTCTTTCAAGTTTTCACCAAAAACAAAGGCATGCAGATTCTCGGAAATTTTTATCTTTGTGTTATGAGAAATCATGGACTGTCTTTGATTATATAAAAAAAGATACGCCAATATTCTTTGATGATTACCAGAAATTGATGAATCAGTATGAAGTCTTTGAAAGAGAATTAGCACAATACTTTACAGAAGAGTTACAGAATAGTAAAGCATTTTCTGATATGCAGTATTTTGCGGATACTGAGAAAATATATAAAAAACAAAGTCCAGTGACCTTTTTTTCTAATCTGCAAAAGGGGTTAGGAAATCTCAAGTTTGACCAAATTTATCAATTTAATCAATATCCCATTCAGGAGTTTTTCAATCAATTTTCTTTTCTAAAAGAAGAAATTGAGCGATACAAAAAAATGGACTACACTATTATCTTGCAGTCTAGCAATTCAATAGGAAGCAAAACATTGGAGGATGTTTTAGAGGAATACCAGATTAAATTGGATTCTAGAGATAAGTCAAGTATCTGTAAAGAATCTGTAAACTTAATCGAGGGCAATCTCAGACATGGTTTTCATTTTGTAGATGAAAAGATTTTATTGATAACTGAACATGAGATTTTTCAAAAGAAATTAAAACGTCGTTTTCGAAGACAACATGTTTCAAATGCGGAGCGCTTAAAAGATTATAATGAACTTGAAAAAGGCGATTACGTTGTTCACCATATCCATGGAATTGGTCAATATCTAGGGATTGAAACAATTGAAATCAAGGGGCTTCACCGAGATTATGTCAGTGTTCAATATCAAAATGGTGATCAAATCTCTATCCCAGTAGAACAGATTCATCTACTATCTAAATATGTTTCAAGTGACGGGAAAGCTCCAAAACTCAATAAATTAAATGACGGTCATTTTAAAAAAGCCAAGCAAAAAGTTAAGAATCAGGTAGAGGATATAGCAGACGATTTAATCAAACTCTATTCTGAGCGTAGTCAGTTGAAAGGTTATGCTTTTTCAGATGATGATGAAGAGCAAGATGCTTTTGATGATGCTTTCCCTTATGTTGAAACAGATGATCAACTTCGTAGTATCGAGGAAATCAAGAGAGATATGCAGAATTCTCAACCAATGGATCGACTTCTAGTTGGGGATGTTGGTTTTGGAAAGACTGAAGTTGCAATGCGTGCAGCCTTTAAGGCGGTCAATGACAATAAACAGGTGGTCGTTCTAGTTCCTACGACAGTTTTAGCGCAACAGCACTACACGAATTTTAAGGAACGATTCCAAAATTTTGCTGTTAATATTGATGTGTTGAGTCGCTTTAGAAGTAAAAAAGAGCAGACTGAAACACTTGAAAAATTGAAAAACGGTCAAGTCGATATTTTAATTGGAACACATCGTGTTTTGTCAAAAGATGTTGTGTTTTCTGATTTGGGCTTGATGATTATTGATGAGGAACAACGATTTGGTGTCAAGCATAAGGAAACCTTGAAAGAGTTGAAGAAACAAGTGGATGTTCTGACTTTGACAGCAACGCCAATTCCTCGTACTCTTCATATGTCTATGCTGGGAATAAGAGATTTATCTGTTATTGAAACTCCTCCAACCAATCGCTATCCTGTTCAAACCTATGTTTTAGAAAAGAATGATAGTGTTATTCGTGATGCGGTCTTGCGTGAAATGGAGCGTGGAGGTCAAATTTACTATCTTTACAACAAAGTTGACACAATTGATCAGAAGGTTTCAGAATTACAGGAGCTGATTCCAGAGGCTGCGATTGGTTATGTTCATGGTCGCATGAGTGAAATTCAGTTGGAAAATACTTTATTGGACTTTATTGAAGGACAATACGATATCTTGGTAACAACTACCATTATTGAGACAGGGGTGGACATTCCAAATGCCAATACCTTATTTATTGAAAATGCAGATCATATGGGCTTGTCAACCTTGTATCAATTAAGAGGAAGAGTCGGTCGTAGTAATCGGATTGCTTATGCTTATCTCATGTATCGTCCAGAAAAATCGATTAGTGAAGTCTCTGAAAAGAGATTAGAAGCAATTAAAGGATTTACAGAATTGGGCTCAGGATTTAAGATTGCGATGCGAGATCTTTCTATTCGTGGAGCAGGAAATCTCCTAGGAAAATCCCAGTCTGGTTTCATTGATTCTGTTGGTTTTGAATTGTATTCGCAGTTACTAGAGGAAGCTATTGCAAAACGACATGGTAATGGGAAAACAAGAACCAAAGGAAATGCCGAATTGATTTTACAAATCGATGCTTATCTTCCTGATACTTATATTTCAGACCAACGACATAAGATTGAAATTTATAAAAAAATTCGTCAAATTGACAACCGTGTCAATTATGAAGAGTTACAAGAAGAGTTGATGGACCGTTTTGGAGAATACCCAGATGTGGTAGCCTATCTTTTAGAGATTGGTTTGGTCAAGTCATATTTGGACAAGGTCTTTGTTCAACGTGTGGAAAGAAAAGATAATAAAATTACAGTTCAATTTGAAAAAGTCACTCAACGACTGTTTTTAGCTCAAGATTATTTTAAAGCTTTATCGGCAACGAATTTAAAAGCAGCTATAGCTGAGAATGAAGGATTAATGGAGCTTGTATTTGATGTCCGAAATAAGAAAGATTATGAAATTTTAGAAGGTTTGCTCATTTTTGGAGAAAGTTTATTAGAGATAAAAGAGTCGAAGGAAGAAAATGCCATTTGATATTTTTCTCCTATAAAATAGATAAAAATGGTAGAATAATAAGTTGAGGTAATAAAGATGAGATTAGACAAATATTTAAAAGTATCACGAATTATCAAGCGTCGTACAGTCGCAAAGGAAGTAGCAGATAAAGGTAGAATTAAGGTTAATGGAATCTTGGCCAAAAGTTCAACGGATTTGAAAGTTAATGACCAAGTTGAAATTCGTTTTGGCAATAAGTTGCTACTTGTAAAAGTACTGGAGATGAAAGATAGCACAAAAAAAGAAGATGCAGCGGGCATGTATGAAATTATCAGTGAAACACGGGTAGAAGAAAATGTCTAAAAATATTGTACAATTGAATAATTCTTTTATTCAAAATGAATACCAACGTCGTCGCTATCTGATGAAGGAAAGACAAAAACGGAATCGTTTCATGGGTTGGGTTCTCATTTTGATGATTTTATTGTTCATTTTACCAACTTATAATCTTGCTCAAAGCTATCACCAATTACTTCAAAGACGTCAACAGTTATTAGACTTGCAAACTCAGTATCAAACCTTGAGTGAGGAAAAGGAGAAGGAGACAGCTTTTGCTACAAAGTTGAAAGATGAAGATTACGCTGCTAAATACATGCGTGCAAAATATTATTATTCTAAGAATCGGGAAGCTGTTTATACGATTCCTGACTTGCTCCCAAGGTGATAAAATGGAAAATTTATTAGACGTAATAGAGCAATTTTTGAGTCTATCGGATGAAAAGTTGGAAGAGTTGGCTGATAAAAATCAATTATTGCGTTTACAAGAAGAAAAGGAAAGGAAGAATGCGTAAATTCTTAATTATTTTGTTGCTACCGAGTTTTTTGACCATTTCAAAAGTAGTTAGCACAGAAAAAGAAGTCGTCTATACTTCGAAAGAAATTTATTACCTTTCACAATCTGACTTTGGTATTTATTTTAGAGAAAAGCTAAGTTTTCCCATGGTTTATGGAGAGGTTCCTGTCTATGCGAATGAAGATTTAGTAGTGGAATCTGGAAAATTGACTCCCAAAACAAGTTTCCAAATAACCGAGTGGCGCTTAAATAAACAAGGAATTCCAGTATTTAAGTTATCCAACCATCAATTTATAGCTGCGGACAAACGTTTTTTATATGACCAGTCAGAGGTAACTCCAACAATAAAAAAAGTATGGTTAGAATCTGATTTTAAACTGTACAATAGTCCTTATGATTTAAAAGAAGTGAAATCATCCTTATCAGCTTATTCACAAGTATCAATCGATAAGACCATGTTTGTAGAAGGAAGAGAATTTCTACATATTGATCAGGCTGGATGGGTAGATAAGGAATCAACTTCTGAAGAAGATAATCGGATGAGTAAAGTCCAAGAAATGTTATCTGAAAAATATCAGAATGATTCATTCTCTATTTATGTTAAGCAACTGACTACTGGAAAAGAAGCTGGTATCAATCAAGATGAAAAGATGTATGCAGCTAGTGTTTTGAAACTCCCTTATCTCTATTATACGCAAGAAAAAATAAATGAGGGTCTTTATCAGTTAGATACGACTGTAAAATACGTATCTGCAGTCAATGATTTTCCAGGTTCTTATAAACCAGAGGGAAGTGGTAGTCTTCCTAAAAAAGAGGATAATAAAGAATATTCTCTAAGGGATTTAATTACGAAAGTATCAAAAGAATCGGATAACGTAGCTCATAATCTATTGGGATATTACCTTTCAAATCAATCTGATGCAACATTTAAGTCCAAGATGTCTGCTATTATGGGAGATGATTGGGATCCAAAAGAAAAATTGATTTCTTCTAAAATGGCTGGGAAAGTTATGGAAGCTATTTATAATCAAAATGGATTTGTATTGGAGTCCTTGACCAAAACAGATTTTGATAATCAGCGAATTGCCAAAGGTGTTTCTGTGAAGGTAGCTCATAAAATTGGGGATGCGGACGAATTTGAGCATGATACGGGTGTTGTCTATGCAGATTCTCCATTTGTTCTTTCTATTTTCACTAAAAATTCTGATTATGATACGATTTCTAAGATAGCCAAGGATGTTTATGAGGTTCTAAAATGAGGGAACAGGATTTTTTAAATCATTTTCTCAAGAAGGGATATTTCAAAAAACATGCAAAGGTATTACTAGCTCTTTCTGGCGGATTAGATTCTATGTTTCTATTTAAGGTATTGTCTACTTATCAAAAAGAGTTAGAAATTGAATTGATTTTAGCTCATGTTAATCATAAGCAGAGAATTGAATCAGATTGGGAAGAGAAGGAATTAAGGAAGTTGGCTGCTGAAGCAGAGATTCCTATTTATATCAGCAATTTTTCAGGAGAATTTTCAGAAGTGCGTGCACGAAATTTTCGTTATGATTTTTTTCAAGAGGTCATGAAAAAGACAGGTGCGACAGCCTTAGTCACTGCCCACCATTCTGATGACCAGGTGGAAACGATTTTGATGCGTTTGATTCGAGGCACTCGTTTGCGCTATCTATCAGGAATTAGGGAGAAGCAAGTAGTCGGGGATATAGAAATGATTCGTCCCTTCTTGTATTTTCAGAAAAAAGACTTTCCATCAATTTTTCACTTTGAAGATACATCAAATAAGGAAAATCATTATTTTCGTAATCGTATTCGAAATTCTTATTTACCAGAATTAGAAAAAGAAAATCCTAGATTTAGAGATGCAATCTTAAGTATCGGAAATGAAATTTTAGATTATGACTTAGCTATAGCTGAATTATCAAAGAATATTGATGTAGAAAATTTAGAGCAGCTATTGTCTTACTCTGAGTCGACACAAAGAGTTTTACTTCAAACTTATCTGAATCGTTTTCCAGATTTGAATCTTACAAAAGCTCAGTTTGATGAAGTTCGAAAGATTTTAAAAACTAAAATCCAGTATCGTCATCCGCTTAAAAATGGCTATGAATTAATAAAAGAGTACCAACAGTTTCAGATTTGTAAAATCAGTCCGCAGGCTGATGAAAAGGAAGATGAACTTGTGTTACACTATCAAAATCAGGTATCTTATCAAGGATATTTATTTTCCTTTGGACTTCCTTTAGAAGGTGAATCAATTCAACAAATACCTGTTTCACGCGAAACATCCATATACATTCGCCATCGAAAACCAGGAGATGTTTTGATTCAAAATGGGCATAGAAAAAAACTCAGACGTTTATTTATTGATTTGAAAATCCCTATGGAAAAGCGAAAATCTGCTCTGATTATTGAGCAATTTGGTGAAATTGTCTCAATTTTGGGAATTGCGACCAGTAATTTGAGTAAAAACACGAAAAATGATATAATGAACACTGTACTTTATATAGAAAAAATAGATAGGTAAAAAAATGTTAGAAAACGATATTAAAAAAATCCTCGTTTCACACGATGAAATTACAGAAGCTGCTAAAAAATTAGGTGCTCAACTCACTAAAGACTATGCAGGAAAAAATCCAATCTTAGTTGGGATTTTAAAAGGATCTATTCCTTTTATGGCTGAATTGATTAAACATATTGACACCCATATTGAAATGGACTTCATGATGGTTTCTAGCTATCATGGTGGAACAGCAAGTAGCGGTGTCATCAATATTAAACAAGATGTGACTCAAGATATCAAAGGAAGACATGTTCTATTTGTAGAAGATATCATTGATACAGGTCAAACTTTGAAGAATTTACGAGATATGTTTATTGAAAGAGAAGCATCTTCTGTTAAAATTGCAACCTTGCTGGATAAACCAGAGGGACGTGTTGTAGAAATTGAGGCAGACTACACCTGCTTTACTATTCCAAATGAGTTTGTAGTAGGTTATGGTTTAGATTACAAAGAAAATTATCGTAACCTTCCTTATGTTGGAGTATTGAAAGAAGAAGTGTATTCAAATTAGAAAGAACAATTTTTAATGAAAAAACAAAATAATGGTTTAATTAAAAATCCTTTTCTATGGTTATTACTTATTTTTTTCCTAGTTACAGCTTATCAGTATTTTAGTACAGGTAGTGTTGCAGGGAAAAGTAAGCAAATTAATTATACAGAATTGGTAAAAGAAATTACCGATGACAATGTAAAAGAATTAACTTACCAACCAAATGGCAGTGTTATCGAGGTTTCAGGTGTTTATAAAAATCCTAAAACAAGTAAAGAAGAAACAGGCATTCAGTTCTTTTCTCCTTCTGCTACAACAGTAGAGAAATTTTCAAGCATCATTCTTCCTTCAGATACGACAGTATCCGAATTGCAAAAACTTGCTTCTGACCATAAAGCGGAAGTAACTGTTAAGCATGAAAGTTCAAGTGGTATGTGGATTAATATTCTTGTATCCATTGTGCCATTCGGTATTCTTTTCTTCTTCCTATTCTCTATGATGGGAAATATGGGAGGAAATAATAGCCGTAACCCAATGAGTTTTGGACGTAGTAAGGCTAAAGCCGCAAATAAAGAAGATATTAAAGTAAGATTTTCAGATGTTGCTGGAGCTGAGGAAGAAAAACAAGAACTAGTTGAAGTTGTTGAATTCTTAAAAGATCCAAAACGATTTACAAAACTTGGGGCCCGTATTCCAGCAGGTGTTCTTTTGGAGGGACCTCCAGGAACAGGTAAAACTTTGCTTGCTAAGGCAGTAGCCGGAGAAGCAGGTGTTCCATTCTTTAGTATCTCAGGTTCTGACTTTGTAGAAATGTTTGTCGGAGTTGGAGCTAGTCGTGTTCGTTCTCTTTTTGAAGATGCCAAAAAAGCAGCACCAGCTATTATCTTTATCGATGAAATTGATGCTGTTGGACGTCAACGTGGAGTTGGTCTTGGCGGAGGAAATGACGAACGTGAACAAACCTTGAACCAACTCTTGATTGAGATGGATGGTTTTGAGGGAAATGAAGGGATTATCGTTATCGCTGCGACAAACCGTTCAGATGTACTTGACCCTGCCCTTTTGCGTCCAGGACGTTTTGATAGAAAAGTATTGGTTGGCCGTCCTGATGTTAAAGGTCGTGAAGCAATCTTGAAAGTTCATGCTAAGAACAAGCCTTTAGCAGAAGATGTTGATTTGAAATTAGTGGCTCAACAAACTCCAGGTTTTGTTGGAGCTGATTTAGAGAATGTCTTGAATGAAGCGGCTCTAGTTGCTGCTCGTCGCAATAAATCGATAATTGATGCTTCAGATATTGATGAAGCAGAAGATAGAGTTATTGCTGGTCCTTCTAAGAAAGATAAGACAGTTTCACAAAAAGAACGTGAATTGGTTGCCTACCATGAGGCAGGACATACCATTGTTGGTCTAGTCTTATCGAATGCCCGTGTTGTTCATAAGGTTACAATTGTACCAAGAGGTCGTGCAGGTGGTTACATGATTGCACTTCCTAAGGAAGACCAAATGCTTCTATCTAAAGAAGATATGAAAGAGCAATTGGCTGGCTTGATGGGTGGACGTGTAGCTGAAGAAATTATCTTTAATGTCCAAACTACAGGAGCTTCAAACGACTTTGAACAAGCTACACAGATGGCGCGTGCAATGGTCACTGAATATGGTATGAGTGAAAAACTAGGTCCAGTTCAATATGAGGGCAATCATGCTATGTTTGGTGCACAGAGTCCTCAAAAATCAATTTCAGAACAAACAGCTTATGAAATTGACGAAGAGGTTCGTTCATTATTGAATGAGGCACGAAATAAAGCTGCTGAAATTATTCAGTCAAATCGTGAAACTCACAAGTTGATTGCAGAAGCATTATTGAAATACGAAACATTGGATAGTACACAAATTAAATCTCTTTACGAAACAGGAAAGATGCCTGAAACAGTAGAAGAGGAATCTCATGCACTATCTTATGATGAAGTAAAGTCAAAAATGAATGACGAAAAATAACCCTAAGAGAGGCTTGTCCTCTCTTTTTGTGCAGTTGAGACAGTAAAGAGGACAGAATAGGCGAAATGGGCCTAATTAGCTTTTTTATTTGTTAAACTGTATCTAGAAAGGGGAAGATTATGCTTAAAGAATTGTATGAAGAAGTCCAAGGTATTGTATACAAGTGTAGAAATGAATATTACCTTCATTTGTGGGAGTTATCGGATTGGGACCAAGAGGGAATGATATGCTTGCATGAATTGATTAGTAAAGAAGAAGGATTAGTAGAAGATATTCCTCGTTTAAGGAAATATTTCAAAACCAAGTTTCGGAATCGAATTCTAGACTATCTCCGTAAACAAGAAAGTCAAAAACGAAGATATGATAAAGAGCCTTATGAAGAAGTGGGCGAGATTAGTCATCGTATAAGCGAGGGAGGTCTCTGGCTGGATGACTATTATCTCTTTCATGAAACGCTAAGAGATTATAGAAGGAAACAAAGTAAAGAGCAACAAGAAGAGTTAGAACGCGTCTTAAGACATGAACGCTTCCGAGGACGTCAAAGAGTACTAAGAGACTTACGTATTGTGTTTAAAGAGTTTGATATCCGTAGCCATTAGGAAGTCATGCAAAAAAATTGAAAAAAATTAGAAAAAGTAGTTGACAAGTCTGAAAAAGTCGGTATAATAGTAAGAGTTGAAAATAACAACTCTGGTCCGTTGGTC
>NZ_CAUQCJ010000015.1:0-35100 GCF_963516515.1 uncultured Streptococcus sp.
TCATTTTGAAAAAAATCCCCATGGTTAATCGTATAAGGAACTGTAATGACGATTATTAGTACTAAAAATCCAAAACAAAAGGCATGAAATTTATCAAAAAACTCCATAAAATTATCCTCCTCACCAAACAGACTTCCTACGCGTCATCCTTTAGATCTAGCCTTTCCAAAACAAACCATTTTATACTCGTCAACGTCGCCTTGGATTATATATGTGACTGACTTCGTCAGTTTCATCTACAACCTCAACACACTGTTTTGGGTAATCTGCGGCTAGTTTCCTAGTTTGCTCTTTGATTTTCATTGAATATAAGTTAAGAGTGGCAAACTGTTGTAAAACATGTGGACTAGAGTAGAAACCCACAAATTTTGGCTCTTTTTATAGGCAAAGCCCAGCAACAAGCCCCCGAAAAGATAATAGCAAAACGAAGGAATATCATAAGGTTCATGCATGAAAGAAAAGAGAGAGGATGTCAGCACAAGCCCCAGCCAAGAATTATCAAAAACTGCACCTTGAAGAAGCCCTCTAAACATGAATTCCTCCTGGATAGGTGCCAAAACTGTAGCACTAACAATAAAGGAAAGCGAAAGTCCTTTACTAGCTTCCTCAAGGTGTTGATCCGAAGCACCAGAAACAACTGAGAAAAAAGCATGATAGCTAATACTTACCAGCACAGTGAGAAGAAAAATTCCAATGAACAGCAAGAGTTGTTTCCTGCTTAAAATCCCCAAAGAAATCATATCAAACCATTTCGCATAGCCAAAACTAAGGAAAAGCAAGAGACTCTTTACAACAATGAATGTGTACTGGTGTTGAAAATAATCTCCTTGATTAATGGAATAACCCGCTGCACCAACGATTGCAAAGACTAAAAATCCAAAAAACAAGGCATGACATTTATTGAAAATGACCATAAAACTATCCTCCTCAACAAACAGACTTCCCTACAAGTCATCCTTTCGCTCTAACCTTTCCAAAACAAACCATTTGAGTAACCAAAATCCGATCACATAACCACCCCCTAAGAAGATAGGCATTAAAGATAGCATGGGATTTAGGAAATAAAAGGCCACAACAGATACAAAGGTTAGCACAAAAACATTAAAGGCAATGGTGTCAGAAGCCAAGACTAGAATATAGGGTGTCAACCAGTCTAAGGTTTTTGAATCTAGGAAAAATAAGCGTTTATGCATGATGACCTCCTCTTGTCAGGCTCTATTACTGCAAGATTAAGAAGACAGTTTGTTATTTTTAAGGCTAACCTGACTACTAGATAATAGATACATTAAGGCATTAAAGACAATGAAAATATGTCCATAGAATAAAATCAACCTCGCATCCAAACCAAGATAAAGTTTGACCATCAAAAAGATGAGCAAAAGAATTTGAAACCATACCGTTTTTCCAAAAATAAATTTAAAGCGGTTTTTAATGTCTGCCTCCTTGATTTGTACCGTCACCCCTTTATTGGTAAGAAGAAAAACGCCTGCTTCAAATAATCCACTGTAGAGAACAATCCACCCAATCGATACATTAGAGATTTGTAAAAATGTCCCTAAAAGAATATTCAACATACTACTCAAGAAAATAACAAGAAATAATCTGTATTTCATATTAAATACCTCCATTCATTTATTTCACGAACGTTTTAATAGAGTCTTCTACTCAAATATCCTGATAAAAGAGGAAAGAGGAAAGAAAGCTACTTTTTATAATACTTCAAGCCCCAAATGAGTAGAAGCATGATAAGCAAGCAGAGAATAGCGCCAATATAGGCAATTAATTGCTGATAGAATTCTCCTGCTGTTATCCCTCTATACAAACAGATAATAGACATAAAACCTGTCAAACCAATGAACATAAGTTGATTGGTTCTAGGACTAACCAAATCATCATCTTCAAACTTTCTTATCCTCATTTCTCTAGTGAGGTAAACAGTGACCAAAATAGAAGCCAAGTTAATAACCACTAAAAGAAATTGGAAAACCAAGGAAAAATTTAAAAACTGACGAGATAGAAATAGATAAGTAGAGACAAGTAAAGGCAACTGACCTAAGAACAATCTCGCAAGGAAGATGGTCCGTTTTTTAAAAAATATTTTTTTCATAGCTTTCTCCATTACAATTAAATGATATCTAATCATTTTCTAAAATTTGATAACTTTTGTGAAATGTTTTAGCAGAAACAACTCTATGATTGGTGATATCTATATAATCACCTGGATAACCGAGAACATACATTCCATAACCAGCGAATCCTCCTCCAACTGTTCCAACTAGACCAAACTTGATATTCGTTGCAATAGAAGTGTTGAGACCTGCCATTAGAATGCGCACATGATTATCCAACCAAACCATATAATTTTTTTGAAAAGCTTCCTCTACCCAACTTGGTTTAGGAGTTGCTTGACCAATTTCCCAAACATCAACAATTTGATTCCCATATTTTGCCTTCATAGCTTCAATCCTTTTTAAATACCATTACATGAGTTTGGAGTTCCCCCTATACCATATGGACCACATGGTTTTGAAAAATGTATAATAGGCCACTTACCATTTAATTGATCCAAAGTTGGAGAAGGTGCTAGCCCACCCAATAAACCAGCAATCATATCTCCCCAACCTCCAAAACCTCCTTCAACTTTCGCAAGCATCTCAGTATCCATCATTTCAAATTGTGACATCGTTTTTGTATTCATAGGGAATTTAACAACGTAAAGATCTAAAATCTAAAACCATTCACCCTTACTTCCGTCTGTTCTCATATATTCTCATGATTGCAACAAGGATAGCAGCTGTCCCACTTGCCAAAGCTAGAAGGGTAATGATAATGTTTAGGATTTCAGGCGTACTCCCTATTCTATTGATAAGACGGAGTAGGGATATAACTGTCAACTGAATCAGGAGTATTGATTCTACTCTTATCAATGAAGTCAGTTGGTTTTCAACTGCATATAAAAAGGCTGGTAGCAAAACACAGGCTATAGCAATCACAAACAGATTGCCCCCCGTTTCTTCTCCCTTGTTCACCACGGAAATCATGAGAAGATTCGATGCTATAATCAACGTAGAACAGATGATAAAAAAGGATTTCTTATTCATTTAATATACCTCACATACTGTGGTAAAAGTCAAACTGGACAAAGACAAACTTTAACTGTTAGCTTCTGAAAATTGAAACATTGTTTTTTTCTTCCTCTTCGTCTTCTTTTCTTTTATTTTCTTTATAATCGTTCAGCATTTCAAAACCTTTATCAAAAGCAAAAAAACCTAAACCTAAAGAAAACGGCGCTCCGACTATTTCTATAGCTTTTGCTCACCTTGGCCCAAAATCTTCTGAAAAATAAGCAAGCGCCCCGACGGCTACAACTGCTAAAATTAAAAAATATGCTCCAAAATCTGCACTTTCTGTTACTATAGCTTTTTCTGTTCTACTATTCTTACTCATGATAATTTTCCTTTCATTTTCGATTTTCTACTTCAGCTAATACTAACTATTTCCCATGCTTTTTTACCTATGCATTAACTACTATTTAATCCTCCAAAAGTGGTTAGTTTTCTCCCCTATAAGAGTTGGTATTCCACTTTCGGCTACAACCTTAACAAGGTTAGTATACTACTATTCTTTGAAATTTTCCATCCAAATCATAAATAGTCATCAAAACATCTTGAGGCGTTAAAATAATCGAAAAAGAAAGCATTTCGTAAATACTTACCCTTTTATCATTCAGTTCATATACAGTTATAATCTTTTATATATAAAATAAATACACCTATCTTCTCACTCTTGTCTATAGGCAAATGTTAGCTATATGTTATTACAAACAAATAATATCATTGCACCTGTTTACCATCTATTTTTATTTATGAATTTTTTGTTTCACTTTAATCATTATAGAAGCCATAAAAAACGCGACAGCTAGCCGAATCAGTTGGTAACTTTCTTCCTCTCCTGTTTTCGGTAATAATTTTTCATTCGAAGTAATAGATTCGCTTACATAATCAGTCCCCTTAACATCAGTTGAAGGAGTTTTATTTTCTTGAGCAGCATCAAAAATAGGTTTGGGAGTTTCCAATTGATTCTTATTGTCTAACATTGCTAAATTGTCAGATTGAGTAGTTTTAGCTTTAGAAGTTGAGTTTGTACTCTCCACTTTCCCACTATTTTCGCTATTAGAATTGGGATTATCATTGGATATTTTCATTTCAGTTCTTTTTTCATCACTCATACCTTTGCTGTCGCTTACAACTTTATCACTAATACTCATGCTGTCATCTCTGGTTTTCTCATCACGGACACTTTCAGTTACTGTTTCCTCAGAAGATTTCACTGTCTCCGTTTGCTTAGGTAAGTTTCTCGAGTACATATAATCATACACCTGTTGTGCAGTTGCTCCGCCACCAACCCATCCAGATATCGGATGTCCATTTTTTAAATACAAAATTGTTGGTGTTCCTGGAATACCGACTTTTTTAAATAGAAACTCTCTCGCTTCCCCATCAAAATCCTTACCATCCAAATCATAATACTCTAACTTCTTTTCAATCAAGTTATTAAATTCTTTCAATTCAGGAGAAAATTGACGACAATGAGAGCAAGTTTTTCTACCAAAATAAATAGTATGTTCCAATTGATCCTCTGTAAAAGATTGACGTACAGCTTCAATATCTATCTTTTTAAAGTCCGTAACATTCTTCTCATACTCTTCTGGGGTTACAACAGAAGGTTTATGCTCCACCTTTTCCTTAGCCGATGGCAAATCTGGTGCCACAACAGAACTATCATTCGCCTGGATAGATGAAGTAGTAGGCTGTTCTTCTGCATATACAACACCCGTAGTAATAGATGCAAATACAAGTGGTACAAGTAATAGCGATTTTATCTTTTGATTCTTCATAAGAATACTCCTTTACATTTGTTATTTTTATCTTACCTTATTTAAGATTACAAATTCATATAAATCTTAAATGGTCATCGAAACATCTTGAATTGCAAAAACTTCATTATAAAAGGGTAAGTATTGCGAAAACACTTACCCTTTTATTTTATACTTCATTAAGCTCTACTTTTTATAATACTTCAAACCCCAAATGAGTAGAAGCATAATAATCAAGCAGAGAATAGCACCAATATAAGCGATTAATTGTTGGTAGAATTCTCCTGCTGTGATACTTCTATACAAATAAATAATAGACATAAAACCTGTCAAGCCGATATACATAAGTTGATTGGTTCTAGGACTAACCAAATCATCATTTACTTCTATTTAAGATCATGTCTTTTATGTTAATGTATGTTAACACTAAAAAACAAGTTAGGCCAATAATATTTAAAATGAACAATAACGGGGTTAAGTCTCTAAAAAAATTATCCACTGACACTATAAGAAATACTATACATAATATAGTCGAAACTATCTTTTTCTTGTTCATAATTATTTACTCCATTCCAACTAAATTCAGCTTAGTAATGAAGAGCGATTTTTAACAGAATGTAGCAGCACCCGTTGCCGCTCCGCCCCAAAAACCAGCAGCAGCTCCAGATACAGTACCAATGATAGGTAGCGTTACAGTGCCCACAGCACCACCAGCAACTCCTCCAGTCAATGCACCTCCAACTACACCGAGTCCACATTTTATCCAACCGCCACCTTCAATACAAGCAAGCACATCAGTATCCATAATCTCAAATTGTTCCATCATTTTTGTATTCATGACAAATACTCCTTTTTTATTTTTAATTTTTGTCCTGTTGCAACTTTGACAATTTCAGTATAGCACTATTTGTTAAAGTTTTTCATCCAAATCTTGAATTGTCATCGAAACATCTTGAATTGCAAAAAAAATTCATTATAAAAAGGTAAGTATTTCGAAAACACTTACCCCTTTATACTTCATTAAGCTCTACTTTTTATAATACTTCAAGCCCCACATAAGCAGAAGCATGATAATTAAGCAGAGAACAGCGCCAATATAGGCGATTATTTGTTGGTAGGTTTCTGTTGCTATGATACCTCTATACAAACAAATAATAGACATAAAGCCTGTCAAGCCGATGAACATAAGTTGATTGGTTCTAGGACTAACCAAATCATCATCTTCAAATTCTCTTATCCTCATTTCCCTAGTGAGGTAAACAGTAACCAAAATAGAAGCCAAGTTGATAACCACTAAGAGAAATTGGAAAACCAAGGAAAAATTTAAAAACTGACGAGATAGAAACAGATAAGTAGAGACAAGCACGGGAAACTGACCTAGGAACAATCTCGCTAAGAATACATTGCGTTTTGTTACAAATATTTTTTCTTTCCCAATCAGCAGAAACAATTTCTCCATTACAATTAAATGATATCTAATCATTTTCTAAAATGTTATAACTTTTGTGAAATGTTTTGGAAGAAACAACTCTATGATTTGTAAGGTCAAGATAATCTCCTAGATAGCCAAGAACATACATACTATAACCAGCGAATCCTCCTACAACTGTTCCAATCAGACTAAACTTGATATTAGTTACGAGAAAAGTATTAAGAACCACCATTAGAATGCGCAGATGATTATCCAATCAAACCATATAATTTTTTTGAAAAGCTTCCTCTTCCCAACCTCCGAAACCTTCTTCAACTTTCGCAAAATTCTCAGTATCCACAATCTCAAATTGTGACATCATTTAATATTATTAATCTAAACAGTAATAGTATCCATTTCCCTATTTTTTAAGATTTTTTATCCAATATTATATCATATTGGTTACTTACATATACTACAAGAATGATAAACAATTGTAACAGATATGAACTAAAATAGGCACCGATAGATTTTGACTCTTTTTATAAGCAAAGCCCAGCATGAAACCTCCAAATAGATAATAGATAAACGAAGGAACATCATAAGGAGCATGCAGGAAAGAGAAGAGAGAGGCAGTCAGTATAAGCCCCAACCAAGAATTTTCAAAAACCGCACCTTGAAGGATACCTCTGAAAACAAATTCCTCCAGAATAGGCCCAAAAACTGTCACGCTTGCAATAAAGGATAAGGAAATTCCTGTACTAGTAGCCTCAAGGTGTTGATATCTAGCACCAGAAGAGACTGTAAAAAAACTATAATAACCTATATTTACCAGCACACAAATAAGAAAGCTTCCAATAAAAAGTAGAATTTCTTTCTTCGTTAACCTTCTTAGCGAAACCATATCAAACCATTTCGCATAGGCAACACTCAGTGAAATCCAGAAAGTCTTTGTGATAATAAATAGGTACTCGTTTTGAAAAAAATCTCCTTGATTGATGGTATAACCTACTGTAGTAACTGTTATAAAGGCTAAAAATCCAACAAACACAGCATGACATTTGTTAAAAATAGTCATAAATACAACCTCTCTCTAATTGAAGTAACTAAAAACTTAAACTTCAAAATTTTTTTCTCTATAAATACATTTTACTGATATTCCAAACATAGACAATCTAAATTTTTGTGAATTTCTACAAGAAAATTGGAATTTTTCAAATCATTACGAGCAAAGTTTGAAACTAACAAACTCCTCCACCTTACTATAAAGCACCAGAAAACGGCTAATTTCAATACTTAGGATATTTGAGACTATATAATCGAATCTAAGTTTAGAATTTCCTTTTTTTCTAGAGTAGTTCCTCAGATAACTTTACCTATCATTCGAATTTACCTAAACACAGTATAATAAAACTTTGTCTTTAACCTGAGGTGTTTTCAACTATAGTTTTATAAAAATTTAACATTGTGGTAAAATTTTTCCTGGATACGCAGGTGTATAGTTTTCACATAAAGGGAGATTCCCTCCTTTTCCCGGGTGAGTTAAAGCATATTCAAAATATCTCACCCAAGTGTCAGGATGAAATATTGAACCATGACTGTCACCACCATAAATCAATTCTAGTTCCGATAATTCTATAATAGTAACTTTTCCCATTCTATTTCCCTACTTTCTACATGGTAAAACAGGCGCCGGATAAGCTGGACCATATTCGTAACACATTGGAAGAGTAACCGAATTTGGATGACGGTGTGCTAAATATCTTCCTATTTTTTCTCCCAATTCATAAAAATTTATCAAATCGTCTCCTCCTTGTATTCTTTCTAAATTTGAATCTGTTAATACCTTTATATATTTCATTGTTTTACTCCTTCTTCTATGGTAGCTTAACACAATACCAGTGATTTCCATTATCAATCATACATTTCTCATCAGTATAACCAGCTAATATCCCATAAGCAAAAAATCCTGCTGGACCAACCCACCAAGCAATTCCGCCTTCTATATCAGAAAGTGTATCCTCATCAAGAATTTTTAAGGATACAGAAGATTGTAAAATCATGATGAATACCTCCATTTTATTTTTATTTTTATTTTTTGTCTTGTTGCAACTTTGACAAGTTTAGTATATCATTGTTTTTTAAAATTTTTCATCCAAATCTTGAATTGTCATCGAAACATCTTGAATTGTAAAAACTTTCTCCTTACCAAAGTAACGAATATCATTCATAAACCGAAAAATAATATATGTTATCATTGTTTTTTGCTATAATGGTTAATGAGCTTACCTTTCTTGTCTTCAATAAAAAATCAGTATTTGAAGAAAACTAGGAAGCTAGTCACAGATGGTACTGCTTTACGGCGAGATGGTGTTACAGTAGTTTGAAGAATATTTCTTGGGTTCAAACTAAAATACCATAGTATATGAGGTGTCCTATATGAATAAGAAATCCTTTTTTATCATCTGTTCTACGTTGATTATAGCATCGAATCTTCTCATGATTTCCGTGGTGAACAAGGGAGAAGAAACAGGGGGCAATCTGTTTGTGATTGCTATAGCCTGTGTTATGCTACCAGCCTTTTTATATGCAGTTGAAAACCAACTGACTTCATTGATAAGAGTAGAATCAATACTCCTGATTCAGTTGACAGTTATATCCCTACTCCGTCTTATCAACAGAATAGGGAGTACGCCTGAAATCCTCAACATTATCATTACCCTTATCGTTTTGGCAAGTGGGACAGCTGCTATCCTTGTTGCGATCATGAGAATATATGAGAACAGACGGAAATAATATTTAAGACCTCTTAATACTATATACTTGTTCGGTATCGTATTGAACCATAATATACAGGTGTTGTTATGAATTGTTTTAGCTGATTTAAAGATACCAAGACTAAAAAACTATGTTTAAGTTAGAATTTTAAAAATTCAATTTTTGGCCGCCTAATCTTTCTTCCAATAGTCATCAAACAAGTCTTTTATTTCATACGAAGTGGTTTCTATAGGACAAGTGTATTTTTCCTACTTGCTTTTTAATTTCTTTTTTACAATTCAAGATGTTTCGATGACAATTCAAGATTTGAATAAAAAATTTTAAAAAACAATGCTATACTAAACTTGTCAAAGTTGCAACACGACAAAAATCTATGTTCAGAGGTGAGTGTCGTTAAAAATAAGATTTATTATGTATCAAATATTTTTTATGGTGTATTACTATTTTCTATTGGATTAAAAACAAAAGTATTTGTCTTTACCAGCTTAGCTTCAATAACTACGATAACTCTATCCATAATAGGACTTTTTAAAATTAAACGCAAGGACAAGGAGTAAATATGTTAGAATTAAATTTCAATAAATTAGAAGAAATTTCCGGTGGAGGAAATGTGAATGACTGTGTAAACGGAATTATCGCTTCAGCAGTAGTAATTGGACTTGCTGCTACAGGTCCAACAGGGTGGTTAGCACTAGCTGCGCTAGGTGGAGCAGCTGGTACTGCTGGCTTCGCTACAGGCTGGTCATGTACTTCGCTCTATTATGAAGGTAATTAGGAGGAACAATAATGTTAATGGAAATTAATGAAAACTTTCTTGAAGAAGTTGTCGGTGGAGGAAATGTATCCGACTGCATGCTATCAGCGAGTGGTGCGCTAGGTACGATAGCTAGCGTAGGAGCAATAACAGGTCCCATTGGCTGGGGTGTCGCGCTAGTTTCTGCAGCAGGCTTTGGCTTCCTAACGGGATATAATTGCACTGCTTTATATTTAAACGGAGATTAAAGATACATATGATTTAGAAAGTTATATAAGCCCAAATTACCAGCCAGCGCCTAGAGACGCTGGCTTTCACTTTGTTCAAGCCTTATTACTCTTGACTCGTCACTTGCCTCTCAAAGAGGATTTAGTATTACTTACCACTATCCCTAAAGGGATCCTAATATTCTTTTACACTCAATTTATCTAGTGCTATATCATGCTTTACTCGTTCTCAAATTTTCATACTCGTGAAGAAATCATCCACTGGATAATTTCTTTAATCTTGACTACATTTCTTAATTGTAGCTTCATTTATTTCCCTATAATCGGATTTCACACACCTAATTTTTCATTTCATATCACCTGAAATACTTAAAAAAATCTAGACAAAAAAGCTTGAATATAAGGAAAAACGCATAATATCAGTACACAAAAACCTTTACATTGCGTTTTATTGTTGCAATATTTTCTTCATTTTCTACCCAACTTTTTTACCATTCAGGAAGTTTCAATGACTATTCAAGATTTCGTAAAATATGAACTTATTTTTATGGCATAATATACCTATCTACTATATGAAAGGAATTGCCAATGACTTCTTATAAACGTACATTTGTTCCTCAAATAGATGCTAGAGACTGCGGTGTTGCTGCCTTAGCCTCGATTGCTAAATTCTATGGTTCAGATTTTTCTCTAGCTCACTTGAGAGAACTTGCAAAGACCAATAAAGAAGGGACGACTGCTCTTGGCATTGTAAAAGCCGCTGATGAAATGGGCTTTGAAACAAGACCTGTTCAAGCAGATAAAACGCTATTTGACATGAGTGATGTCCCCTATCCATTTATCGTTCACGTTAACAAAGAAGGAAAACTCCAACATTACTATGTTGTCTATCAAACAAGGAAAGACTATCTGGTTATTGGTGATCCTGACCCTTCTGTAAAAATCACCAAAATGTCAAAAGAACGCTTTTTCTCTGAATGGACTGGAGTAGCTATTTTTCTAGCTCCCAAACCTAGCTATCAACCCCATAAAGATAAAAAGAATGGTCTACTAAGCTTCCTTCCTCTGATTTTCAAGCAAAAATCTCTCATTGCTTACATTGTTCTCTCAAGCTTATTGGTCACGATTATCAATATCGGTGGTTCTTATTATCTCCAAGGAATCTTGGATGAATACATTCCAAATCAGATGAAATCAACTTTAGGAATCATCTCAGTTGGTCTGGTTATCACCTATATCCTCCAACAAGTCATGGGCTTCTCCAGAGATTATCTCCTAACCGTTCTAAGTCAGAGATTAAGTATTGATGTGATTTTATCCTATATTCGCCATATTTTTGAACTTCCTATGTCTTTCTTTGCGACACGTCGTACAGGAGAAATCATTTCACGGTTCACAGATGCTAACTCTATTATAGATGCCTTGGCTTCTACCATTCTTTCTCTTTTTCTGGATGTTTCTATTCTGATTCTTGTAGGGGGCGTCTTACTGGCACAAAACCCTAATCTCTTCCTTCTTTCTCTTATTTCCATTCCTATATACATGTTCATCATCTTTTCTTTTATGAAGCCTTTCGAAAAAATGAACCATGATGTCATGCAAAGTAATTCTATGGTTAGCTCTGCCATTATCGAAGATATCAACGGGATTGAAACTATAAAGTCGCTCACGAGTGAAGAAAATCGCTATCAAAATATAGACAGCGAATTTGTAGATTATTTGGAAAAATCCTTTAAGCTCAGTAAGTATTCTATTTTACAAACGAGTTTAAAGCAGGGAACAAAATTAGTTCTGAATATCCTTATCCTATGGTTTGGCGCTCAATTAGTCATGTCGAGTAAAATTTCTATCGGTCAGCTGATTACCTTTAACACACTTCTTTCTTACTTTACAACTCCTATGGAAAATATTATCAACCTCCAAACCAAACTCCAATCTGCGAAGGTCGCTAATAACCGTTTGAACGAGGTCTATCTAGTCGAATCTGAATTTCAAGTTCAAGAAAACCCTGTTCATTCACATTTTTTGATGGGCGATATTGAATTTGATGACCTTTCTTATAAGTATGGTTTTGGACGAGATACCTTAACAGATATTAATCTCACGATTAAACAAGGAGATAAGGTTAGCCTAGTTGGAGTTAGTGGTTCTGGTAAAACAACTTTAGCCAAAATGATTGTCAATTTCTTTGAACCCTACAAAGGACATATTTCCATCAATCATCAGGATATTAAAAACATTGATAAGAAAGTCTTGCGCCGTCATATTAATTACCTACCCCAACAAGCCTATATCTTTAATGGCTCTATTTTGGAAAACTTAACTTTGGGCGGTAATCATATGATTAGCCAAGAAGATATTCTAAGAGCTTGTGAGTTAGCTGAAATCCGTCAAGACATTGAAAGAATGCCTATGGGCTATCAAACTCAGCTCTCTGATGGAGCTGGTCTATCAGGAGGACAAAAGCAACGAATCGCTCTCGCTCGTGCTCTTTTAACTAAATCTCCTGTTTTAATACTAGATGAAGCTACTAGCGGTCTTGATGTCTTGACTGAGAAAAAAGTTATAGATAATCTTATGTCCCTAACTGATAAAACCATTCTCTTTGTAGCCCATCGTCTCAGTATAGCCGAACGAACCAACCGTGTCATTGTTCTTGACCAGGGGAAAATCATTGAAGTGGGTAGTCACCAAGAGTTAATGCAGGCGCAAGGTTTCTACCATCATCTATTCAATAAATAAGGAGAATGTCATGAATCCTAATCTTTTTAGAAGCGTCGAGTTTTATCAGAGACGTTACCATAACTATGCGACAGTGTTAATTATACCTCTTTCATTACTGTTTACTTTCATCTTGATTTTCTCCCTTGTTGCCACAAAAGAAATTACTGTTACTTCCCAAGGAGAAATCGCCCCTACAAGTGTCATTGCATCCATTCAGTCAACCAGTGATAATCCTATCCTTGCTAATCATTTAGTGGCAAATCAAGTAGTTGAAAAAGATGACTTACTCATCAAATACTCTGAAACAATGGAGGAAAGTCAGAAAACTGCCTTAGAAACTCAATTACAAAGACTTGAGAAGCAAAAAGAAGGACTTGGAATTTTGAAACAAAGCTTAGAAAAAGCGACTGATCTTTTTTCTGGCGAGGATGAATTTGGCTACCATAATACCTTTAGGAATTTTACTAAACAATCCCATGATATTGAACTGGGTATCACAAAGACTAACACCGAAGTTTCAAATCAAGCTAATCTTGCCAATAGCAGTTCATCAGCCATCGAACAAGAAATTACAAAAGTTCAACAACAAATTGGAGAATATCAAGAGTTGAGAGATGCTATCATAAATAACAGAGCACGCTTACCAACTGGCAATCCGCACCAGTCAATTTTGAATCGTTATCTTGTAGCCTCACAAGGACAAACACAAGGAACTGCAGAGGAGCCATTTTTATCTCAAATTAATCAAAGTATTGCAGGTCTTGAATCATCTATCGCAAGTCTCAAAATTCAGCAAGCTGGTATCGGAAGTGTAGCAACTTATGACAATAGTTTAGCGACCAAAATTGAAGTACTCCGCACTCAGTTTTTACAAACAGCCTCACAGCAACAACTAACCGTGGAGAACCAATTAACAGAATTAAAAGTACAGCTAGATCAAGCGACACAGCGCTTAGAAAACAATACCTTAACCGCCCCAAATAAAGGTATCATTCATCTGAACAGCGAATTTGAAGGTAAAAATAGAGTTCCAACTGGTACAGAAATTGCTCAAATATTCCCTATCATCACAGATACAAGAGAAGTACTAATCACTTACTACGTATCTTCTGACTATCTACCTCTACTAGATAAAGGACAAACTGTAAGATTAAAACTGGAGAAGATTGGAAATCACGGCATTACCATCATCGGTCAACTTCAGACAATTGATCAAACTCCTACCAGAACAGAGCAAGGAAATCTCTTTAAATTAACCGCTCTTGCAAAACTATCTAATGAGGATAGTAAACTCATCCAATATGGCTTACAAGGTCGCGTCACTAGTGTAACTGCAAAGAAAACATATTTTGATTATTTCAAAGATAAAATTTTAACCCATTCTGATTAATTTTCAGATAACACTCTATAACTATTTATTATCTTATAAAACAGGAGAATCATAACATGGATAAGAATCAAAACCTAACCTCATTTCAAGAACTAACAACTACCGAACTCAACCAGATTACAGGTGGAGGATGGTGGGAAGATCTCTTACATGAAATAATTTTTAGTAAATTTAAAGTCACAAAAGCACTTGAACTACCTATTCAGCTATAAAAAATAAGACCGAGTAACAAGAACTCTCGGTCTTATTTTTTATCATTCTGTATGTATTATAGTAAACACCTGACGAAAGACTTGATTTTGGCAGGTGGTATTTAGACTGGTATTGGGATAGCTTTCCACAATCTTCATAACGGTATAGAGACCAACTCCTCTCTCTTCCCCTTTAGAACTGGCTCCAAAGGAGAAAATCTCAGAAATATCTATGCCCTCTTCTTTGATGGAATTTTCAATGATAAAGGTCTCCTGTGCTCCATTTTTTAAAAAGGCGATTGAAACGTGAGGTTGACTAGCCTCTGCACTGGCTTCAATAGCGTTGTCACAAAGGATAGACACAATGGTTAGAAAGTCAAGCAAGCTCATCCCCTCGACCTGAATCTCCTCAGGAACTTCGACATTAAAGACAATCTTCTTATCTCTGGCTTTTAAAAACTTTCCTGCTAGGAGACTTTTGAGGGCTTTATCACGAATATTCACCAATCGGCCCAGGTCATATTTATTGTCCTGCAATTTTTCACTAGAATCCTTTAAGACCGAGTCGTAAACCTCTTTTATCTGTTCCATATCCTCCTCTTCAATGCCCAGACGTAAGCTGGTCAAAAGATTGGTGTAGTCATGGCGAAAACTCCGAACTTCCTTGTAAAGTTCCTCTATATGCCGACTATATCGCTCCATATCTCTGTAGCGCAAGGCCTGTTCTTGGTTCAGTCTCTCATGGAGTTTGTCCTTCAAATAGGTATCCAATTTCTTAATAATTCCCATAAAAAAGAGCAAGTAAAAGACTAGGATGAGATGGCGAACAGTCTTTGATTGGATATCGTATGCATATTCAAAGTAAGACAGACTTTCCATGACAAGAAAGTAAGCCCCCATTATCCAGTTAATCGTAGTCAGGGAATTTTGAAAACCTTTATCTAGAATCTCCCTTCTCAAGTTAGTGAAATCATAGTCTAACCATTTCAAAAAGGCTAGAGAAATGAAGAAATTGAAAATTATTATACACAACCAAATCAAAGAGTAATCATCATGTACTTGCCCTTGTCCCAAAAATGGAAGCACAAAATAAGAAATACCTCTATAAAAGAGATTCACCAATATCATTGGAAAGAGACCATAAAAGAAAAGGAGTTTTTTAGGAAGCCCTCTTAACAATAAGAAAGACAAGCCTATACCGTACAAGGGTTCCGTAAAATAAGATAGGTAAGTATTTCCTACTATATAGTTAATCGTTACAAAAACGACTGCTAAAAGTAACTTAAAAAGAAAAGCTTTAAAAAATCTCTCCAGAGTTAGAACAATTCCATCCACCTTAAAAAATATAAACAATTCCAATACAGCTATCAAAAATGAATATACTATCTTCCAAACTATTTCCATTACATTACCTCACTTAGTGTAAGTTATTGATAGCCTCAGACACTTCCTTGACCTTATAACGGGCGATTAGACAGCTTCCACCATTGGGAAAGTAAAGGAGTTTTTCTTTCTTATCCAAATGCACCACATTTGCAGGATTGATGAGAAAAGAGCGGTGGCACTGCAAGAGACGGGGCTCCTGCTTGAAAACCTCCTCTAAACTCGCTGTAAATTCCAGCCTATCCGTCTTAGTATAGAGAATAACACGATGGGCTCTGGGCGACGTTTCAAGATAGTAAACCTCTTTAAAAGGATACTGGAATTGGGCAAATTTTGATTTAAAGTAAAAGCAATCTTCAGCCAGACTTTTACTATCTTGACCATTGGCATAGAGGAGGGCTGTCTCGATACGAGATTCAAACTCCTCTGCTGAAAGGGCCTTATCAATGTAGTCCAAAGCAGACACTTGGTAACGAAAGGACAGGGGCATAAACTCCGAGTGAGTCGTCACAAAGACAATCAGGGCATAAGGGTCTCGATCCCGAATCTTTCTAGCCACTTCCAGACCCTTCATCTCCTCATTTCGAATCTCAATATCCAAAAAGAATAGCTGATGGGCACCCTTCTCACGCACCTCTGCCAGCAATTGATCTGGCTTACCAAAAACTTCAAAAGAGCTAGGAATGATATGATGTTCCTTCAAAAGTTTCTCAATCGTCGTTTCAATTCTAGTCTGTTGGGAAAAATCATCTTCTAAAACAAATATTCTCATCTTCCTACTCTCCTTTTTTCAACCATTTTTGACGAATTTCTCTATAGCGACGTCTGGCATACTTGACAGCGTATTGACCTTCTTCTCCAAGAAAAAGGATTCTTTCTTGAAAATCAATCGATTTTACTTTATCAAGATTAACCAAACAATTTCGATGACATCTCATCAAGTTTTCCCCATATTGGTTCTCAAGATTACTTAAATTTTGAACCATATTAAAACTAGCCTCTTCTGTAACAATCTGTACGGTATGGGCTTTAGTTGGATGTGCTTGGATATAGTAGATATCGTCGACGTTTACTTTATAGACTGTTTTCTGTGTCTGAATAATCATATGTTTCATTGGATTCTCCTCCTAATACTCTTCGAAAATCAAATTCAAACCACGTCAGCTTCACCTTGCCGTACTCAAGTACAGCCTGCGGCTAGCTTCCTAGTTTGCTCTTTGATTTTCATTGAGTATAAGAAAAGAATAACAGAAAAGTTCTAGCACAAGCACACCCAATCCTAAACAGTCTTTGAAAACTCCTAAAAGGACTATTTTTCTACAACATCATGATGAGCTTACAACTATTTTATCATAAAATTTTAACAGTACCATTCAGGAAATTTCAATGACAATTAAAGATTTGTAATCGAAAAAGGAGATAAAAGTGATAGAATGACAGTATCAAAATACAGTTGCTAGAAACAAGACTGGCACCCAGATTAAAGGAGGAATTCTCATGACAGATACAGACCCCATTAAAAGAGCTCAGACTTTGATTACTGACTTAAACAAAGCCTATCAAGCATGCAAACAGGCAACCGCTGACGACGTCCGCTTTCAGGAGCAACTAAACTCTATTCTTGGTTTTCTAGCCAAGGCTGAAACAGTGGATAATCGAGTCTTGATTGAACTGGAAAAATTTTACCAGACTTCCAGTCTTCTCATGGGACTCAGCGCTCTCGATCCAGATGCTCCAACTCGCGCTGCTTGGCGGGCCTATGATCGTTTCCACTTTGACCAAGTCAAGACCAAGTTAAGTCTCTACGGACCAACCATTATCCTGTAGTAACAAAAAAGAAGTTGAGACAAACTGAACTCAACTTCTTTTTTAATATCATATAGGCAATGTTAGTCCTGCATCTGACGTTTGACCTGATAAGGTAAGTACAAGACTAGTAAAACCAAACCAGCTCCCATTAAAGCTAGAAGGGCTAGTTTTTCTTGGAAGGTAATCAACCCGACAACTAATTCCACAAGTAAAACAAAACTGGTCAATCCTCGGACTACCGCCTGTAAACCTTTTTCCTTTTGCCCCTTATCCAGCGGAAAGAGTTGTGTCAAATACTGGTAGTCAAAGGCGTGATAGAGAGCCAGCAACTGGAAGAGCAAGAGGTAGTTAAAGAGAACCACCACTGCTGTCGCAATCCAAGCTTGCTCGATAAAAACCTGCGCCAGTATGGAAAGCAAGAGCAGACGGAGACTGAGGGCAAAGAGGTCTCCATTTCGCAGATAAGAACGCAGATAGAGATTTTGCCAAATCTTTCCAGGCACCTTCTGAACAGCCTTTAGGATAAAGTCCAGATAGGCACGACGCTTAACGCTGTTTGAAATCCCCTTGACCTGCGTAAAGAGGGCAAAGAAACGAAGCAAGACTTGCTTACGCTTGCTTTCTTGGGAAATGACAAAGTCCCAGTCCAGTCCAGTTTCAGTAAAAAATTTGTTAGCTTTTTGACGAAAGAGCAGATATTTCCCTACACCAAATAAAAGCACATAGACCAAAAAAACTGGTATGCCATAACCCATTGCTAAAAATAAAGGCGCAAATAACAGCAAGAAAAGGGTTTGGGTAAAGAGCCAAAAGACTAGGGAAATGGCAGTTTGACGCTTTAGATAGAGCTTGATTTCCTCTTCTCCGACCAAGAGAAAGAGCTTATCTGGTGCCTCCATATAGGTGGCAATCCCACCCCAAAGCAAAAGCAAAACAGACGTAATACCTACAAACAAAAGGATAGGCCAATGATTTTCAGGAAAATGTTGCAAGAGTTGACTGTACTGGTAGGCTAGAAAGCCCAGCAGGACAAGCAGGAACAAGACAAAGTGGTCATTGAGAACATAGCGCAGATAACCAAGACACTCCTTACGAAAAGCCTGCTTTCTCTTTAAAAACAAGTCTTTCATAGGTCCTCCTCTTTGGTCAGAGCCAAGTAAATGTCATTCAAACTAGCCTCAGGCATACCAAAGGCTTCGCGCAGTTGCAGGAGATTTCCCTTAGCACGCACCTCTCCCTTGTGAAGAATAACAAAGGCATCACACATCTTTTCCGCCGAATCCAGCACGTGGGTACTCATGAGAATAGACTTGCCCTTTTGCTTTTCCACTTCCAAAAGCTGAATCAAGTCAGAAATCGCCAGCGGATCGAGACCAAGGAAAGGCTCATCCACGATGAAAAGACTCGGGTCCACCACAAAAGCACAGATAATCATGACCTTCTGCTTCATCCCTTTTGAAAAATGAACAGGGAACCAGTCTAATTTCTGGTCCAGACGGAACATTTTTAATAAAGATTCTACTCGCTCAAAAGCCACTTTCTGCTCAATACCATAAGCCATAGCAACCGTTTCGATATGCTCTCTGAGGGTTAATTCCTCATACAGACTGGGTGTCTCAGGAATGTAGCCGATTTGCTTGCGGTAGTTAGTCGCATCTTTTTGCAAGGTCAATCCGTTGATATTGATAGAACCGCTATAAGGTGTCAACAGACCAATAATTTCATTGATAGTCGTAGACTTCCCAGCACCATTGAGACCAATCAAACCGACCAGCTGCCCACTTTCAACAGTAAAGGACACATCTTTCAAGACAGGGACATGAACATAGCCACCTGTCAGGTTTTTAATTTCTAACATATTTTCTCCAAATCTGGTATAATGTAGCTATATTATATCAAAATTCAATACAGTAGAGGTAGATTTTATGTCAGATTGCATTTTTTGTAAAATCATCGCAGGGGAAATTCCTGCTTCAAAAGTATATGAAGATGAGCAGGTTCTTGCCTTTCTTGATATCTCTCAAGTGACACCAGGACACACCTTGGTCGTGCCAAAGGAACACTATCGCAATCTTTTAGAAATGGATGCTACTAGCGCCAGCCAACTCTTTGCCCAAGTACCAAAAGTAGCTCAAAAAGTCATGAAAGCTACCAAGGCTGCTGGCATGAATATCATTGCCAACTGTGAAGAAATCGCAGGGCAAACCGTCTTTCATACCCACGTTCACCTTGTGCCTCGCTACAGTGCGGACGATGACCTCAAGATTGATTTTATCGCCCACGAACCAGACTTTGACAAACTCGCTCAAGTCGCTGAAACTATCAAAAACGCCTAAGGAGTTGCCATGAAATTATCCAATCTACTGCTATTTGCAGGAGCTGCAGCCGGAAGTTATCTGGTCACAAAAAATCGTCAAACCATCACAGATGAAGTCTTGAATACCACTGACCGCGTTCAAGCTATCAAGGACGATGTGGATATTATCCAAAATAGCCTGCAAATCATCGACCAGCAAAAAGAACTCATCAAGGAATATCAAGAAGACCTGACTTACAAGTTTAAGGTCTTGGAAAAAGATATCCAGACTAGACTAGCTGTGATAAAAGAAATGCAGGAACTTGAAGATAAGTAAAAAGAGCCCGACAGCTCTTTTTACTTTATTCTCCTTCAAAGGCATCTTTAATATGGTCAAAGAAGCCTTTTTTCTTTGGATTGACTTTTAAATCACCAGCAGCTGCGAATTCTTTCAAAGCTGCTTTTTGGCGGTCGTTCAAGCCTGTCGGTGTTACGACATTAACAGTAACGTATTGGTCACCAACTGCACCGCCACGAAGGCTCGGAGCTCCCTTACCACGTAAGCGGAATTTCTTACCAGTCTGAGTTCCCTCTGGGATAACCAATTCAACATCACCGTGAACAGTTGGGATATCAACTGTATCACCAAGAGCTGCTTGGACAAAGTTGAGATTGAGATTGTAGAAGATAGTGGTTCCTTCACGTTCAAACTTGTCGCTGGCTTCCACAGAAACCACTACATACAAGTCACCATAAGGTCCACCATTAAATCCAGCTTCACCTTGACCAGCTAGGCGAATTTGTTGACCTGTTTCCACACCAGCAGGGATTTTTACATGTACACTATGGGCTTGTTTTTCATGACCTGTTCCATGACATGTTGTACATGGATCTTTGATTTCTTTTCCGCGACCATGACAGACATCACAGGTTACTTGGCGACGCATCATACCAAGCGGAGTCTGTGTATCGACGTTAATGACACCAGCACCATGACAGCGTCCACAAGTGACTGGACTTGTTCCTGGCTTAGCACCTGAGCCATTACATGTACTACAGCTTGCTTCACGATTGTACTTAACTTCTTTTTCAGCTCCAAAAATAGCTTCTTCAAAGGTCAAATTCACACGGTATTGGAGGTCATCCCCCTGACGAGGAGCATTTGGATTGCGCGAAGTACCGCCTCCACCAAAGAAACTTGAGAAAATATCCTCAAAACCACCGAAGCCACCTGCACCATTGAAACCGCCAAAACCGCCTGCACCACCAAAGCCACCGTTGGCTCCAGCCGCACCATATTGGTCATAGGCTGCACGTTTTTGGTCGTCACTCAAAGTCTCATAGGCTTCTTGAACTTCCTTGTATTTTTCCTCAGCACCAGGCTCCTTGTTGATATCTGGGTGGTATTTTTTCGAAAGCTTACGATAAGCCTTTTTGATCTCGTCTGCCGAAGCGTTTTTTGACACCCCCAGACGATCATAAAATTCAGTATTGTTCATAATTCAAGATACAAAGGGCGTCAAACGGACACAGCCAAAATAGGAGTTTTGACGACGGACGCTTGCGTCCTAGAAAAAACTATCTTTTTGGCACAGTCCGTAGCCCGTGTTCAATTCTCTGAACACCCTTGTTCCTTTCTGTTATTGTTGCGGAACGAAACCACCATTTAGGTCAGGTCTAATTCCTTTCTTTTATATTGATGAGACAAAACCCAAATAAATCAGGTTTAGTCCCTTTTTACCGAAAAACAGAGGCTGGGTTGCAACCTCTGGATTTCTTCCTATCATTACGACGTTCAAGTTTTAAAAATCAAACTAGTAATGCTAAATCGAGCACGCCCTAACCTCTTGGTGAAAAAGATAAATCTTTCTAGAAACTAAAGTTTCTGCGTCAGATTTCCTATTTTCACTGTGAGGTTTTAACGGGCTTTGCATCTTACTTTTCCGTAAACTCTCCGTCTACGACGTCATCGCCTGCGTTTCCTGTTGCTTGTGCGCCTTCTGCTCCTGCTTGAGCTTGTTGCGCTGCTGCGGCTTGTTCGTAGAGTTTAACAGCAAGTCCTTGAGCTTTTTCGTTCAATGCTTCAAGTTTTGCTTTCATGTCGTCCAAGTTGTTGTCTTCTTGAGCTTTCTTAAGGTCATCAAGGGCAGCTTGGGCAGCATCACGTTCTGCGTCGAAGCCTTTGCCTTCAGTTTCCTTGATTGTCTTTTCAGTCGCGAAGATAGCTTGGTCTACTTCGTTACGAAGGTCAACTTCTTCTTTACGTTTCTTATCTGCTTCAGCGTTAGCTTCTGCATCTTTCATCATGCGGTCGATTTCTTCGTCAGTCAAACCTGAGTTAGATTGGATCACAATAGTTTGTTCTTTTTGAGTTCCAAGGTCTTTAGCCTTAACAGACACGATACCGTTCTTGTCGATGTCAAATGTTACTTCGATTTGAGGAATTCCACGAGGTGCAGCTGGGATATCTGTCAATTGGAAACGTCCAAGAGTCTTGTTATCTGCTGCCATTGGGCGTTCACCTTGAAGAACGTGGATATCAACGGCTGGTTGGTTGTCTGCTGCTGTTGAGAAGACTTGTGATTTAGAAGTTGGAATTGTTGTGTTACGGTCGATGAGTTTTGTGAAGACACCACCCATTGTTTCGATACCAAGTGACAATGGTGTTACGTCAAGAAGGACAACGTCTTTGACATCACCAGTGATCACACCACCTTGGATCGCAGCACCCATAGCAACTACTTCATCAGGGTTTACTGATTTGTTTGGTTCTTTACCAGTTTCAGCCTTAACAGCTTCTACAACGGCTGGGATACGAGTTGAACCACCAACAAGGATAACTTCGTCGATTTCTGACAAGCTCAAACCTGCATCTGAAAGGGCTTGACGAACTGGAACTTTTGTACGTTCAACAAGGTCACGAGTCAAATCGTCAAATTTCGCACGAGTCAAGGTCATTTCCAAGTGAAGAGGTCCAGCCTCACCTGCAGTGATGAATGGCAAGCTGATTTGTGTTGAAGTTACACCAGAAAGGTCTTTCTTAGCTTTTTCAGCCGCATCTTTCAAACGTTGCATTGCCATCTTGTCAGTAGACAAGTCAATACCGTTTTCTTTCTTGAATTCTGCTACCAAGTGGTCGATGATTTTTTGGTCAAAGTCGTCACCACCAAGTTTGTTGTCCCCTGCAGTTGACAATACATCGAAGACACCGTCACCCAATTCAAGGATAGAGACGTCGAATGTACCACCACCAAGGTCAAATACCAAGATTTTTTCTTCTTTATCAGTCTTGTCCAAACCGTAAGCAAGAGCGGCTGCAGTTGGTTCGTTGACGATACGTTCTACTTCAAGACCAGCGATTTTACCAGCGTCTTTTGTTGCTTGACGTTGAGCGTCGTTGAAGTAAGCTGGAACTGTGATAACTGCTTTCGTTACTTTTTCGCCAAGGTAGTCTTCAGCATAACCTTTCAAGTATTGAAGAATCATAGCTGAGATTTCTTGTGGAGTGTATTCTTTTCCGTTAGCAGAAACTTTTTCAGAAGTTCCCATTTTAGATTTGATAGAGATGACTGTATCTGGGTTTGTAACTGCTTGACGTTTTGCAGCGTCACCAACGATGATTTCTCCGTTTTTGAATGATACTACAGATGGAGTTGTGCGGTTTCCTTCTGGATTTGCGATGATTTTGCTTTCAGTTCCTTCAAGAACTGCTACTGCTGAGTTTGTTGTACCTAAGTCAATACCGATAATTTTAGACATGTGTTTTTCTCCTTAAATTTTATCTTTTTTTCTTTTTGATATTTCCCTTAAGTGGTGGGGACGTGAGCAACTCCCTTCGGGATTTCATCACTTATTTTTGAGCCTATTGTCTCAAAAATCCCCTGTTTCAGTAGCAGAAGCTACTGAAACTTTCACCACGGCGGGAAATATCTTCCTTGCAAGCCTCCGGCTTGCCTCTTATCTTTCTTCATAGTTTAGTGTCGTTTCGGACGAGTTTTCTATTATGTAAATTGCGACACGAGGAGTCGAAATCGATTTCATTTCGACGACGAGTTAGTAAGGAGGCTAGGCAAACGCCATAGCGATTGCCGTTTTCTGACGAGTTGCTTTAGCTACCGTCAGAATTGCCTAATCGAACACGCCCTAAGCTCTGGGTAAAAAAGATAGATTTCCTTGTGTTCATCGAACACTTCGTCAATCTCCTATTTTTACTGTGAGCTTTTACGGGCTTTGTATCTTAGTTATAAACCACTACCATTGCTGGGCGTAGGATGCGGTCATGGAGTTTGTAGCCTTTTTGAAAGACTTGGGCGATTGTATCTGCTGGGTGTTCATCGTCTGCTGGGAGAGTTTGGATGGCCATATGGTAGTTATGGTCAAATTCGCCGTCAGCTGCGATTTCTTCGATTCCTTCTTCTTTCAAAGCGTGAATCAAGCTTTCTTGCACCATCTCCAAGCCCTTCTTCACATCATCTGTCAAACCTTCAACTGCGAGTGCACGCTCTAGGTTATCCAAAGAAGGGAGAATCGCTTTTGCCAAGTCCTGGCTACGATAACGTTGCAAGTTTTGACGCTCTTCATTGGCACGGCGTTGGATATTTTGCATTTCTGCATGAGCGCGAAGGTATTTGTTTTCGAACTCATCTGCACGTTCATTTGCCAAGTCCAATTCAGACTTCTCAGGAGTTGTTTCTTCTGCCGTTTCCACAACTTCCTCTTCTTGAACTTCTTCTACTTCTTCATTTTTTATATCTTGGGCCATTTTCGCCTCCTTTAATGATTTCAATCTTAATGTACTTCGTAATGATTACTGCTGAGGTAGCGGTAAAAATCTGTCAACTTCATGGTCAAAACACGATTGACTACATTGACTTGGTTGATTAGTTGCTGATAATCCAGATTAACTGGACCGATAATTGCTAGAATTCCAACTCCCCGATAAGGAATGAGGAACTTGCTACTAATCACCGCTAGGTCTGCTAGACAGGACTCTTGACTGTCTGCAACACGGACGTTTTGCATCTGATCTTCACGCAACCCCTCACGAATCTCCAGAGCCACCTTTTGCGGTTGATCAAAGAACTGATAGGCTGCCAGATTGGCAAAATTCAAGAGATTGACCTTGCCTGCCACCACAATGTTTTCGTTGAACATTTCCTTAAAGATATGTTCAAAGAGATCGATAACATTGTCCGTTGTTGTAAAGTAACGCTGGATAATCTGCGGAATCTCCGTCCGAATCTTGTAGTGAATATCTAGAACGGTGTGGCCGAGGAAACGTTCCTGAATGATGCTCTTCAGTTTCAGCAAATCCTCCTGCAAAAAGTTCCTTGGAATCAGAAACTGACTGGTAACCGTTCGAGACTCGTCTAGGGTGAATACTGCCAAGGCTGTATGTTGCCCCAAAACAACGATATCAAAGGCTGTCAAACGTTGCCTGCTCGGCTCAACATCCAGTGCTACTACCGTACAGCCACTCAGGTCTGTCAGTAGGTTAGCAGCCTCTTGCAGAATATCCTCCAGTTTGAAGAATTCCTGATCAAAGGCTTTGACAATCTCATAAACCTCATTTTCAGCCAGTCGGTCAAAATCCAGTGAGTGTTTCACATAGTACTGAAAACCAGCAACACTTGGCATCCGACCACTTGAAGTATGGGCCTTCTCAAGCAAACCTTGCTTTTCTAGAGCTGCCATATCATTACGAATGGTTGCACTGCTAGAGTTAATAGACTCTTGCAAGGCTTTGGATCCGACAGGTTCGTGCGTTTTGGTAAAGATGTCAATAATCAGATTTAAAATATCCTGCTGACGCTCTGTAACCACCTCATCACTCCTCTCTGTCTGATCGATTAGCACTCGATACACTCAAGTGCTAACTTATGATTCTATTATACACCCTTAAAAGAGAATGTCAAGACAAAAACTCAAAAAATTAGCACTCTTTTACCAAGAGTGCTAAAAATCAGTCTAAAGACCTAGAACCTTACTGTTTATCTACTCGATATTTCCTTTTTAGTCTGAAATAACCATAGATTAGATAAGAAATCATGAAAGCATACAAAACAAAAATAATGAAGAAAGACATAGAAAGATCTTCTCTAAATAAACTCATACAAACAACAAGACCACCTAAGAAAGTAGCTGTACATGAACGAAGTCTAGATCGCATAACTTCCCATCTGAGATCCTTACTCATATAGACTTGATCCTCTGGAAGTAAATCAGAAGATGATTTACGAAGAATTGAACAAAAACCTATTTCTATCAATTCCCAACCGCTATTTCTAAAATCTTGCAATTCATGCTGATACTTTTTAAGAAATCTAGAATCATAGATGCGGTAGATGACATCGTCAGGTTGGCATTGGTCAAAATAGAAAAAACCAAAACGACTAGTTCTATACCTCCACCCTTTCAAATGCATCTCATGTAAATATTCTTCTTCCTTGTCCAAATCAAGAATAGTGAAAATCCGAAATTGCTTTTTATTTATCATGACTTCCCCTCCAATTTTGAGCATACCTACCCTATCATAAATCTGATAATTCCTTCTTTTTATGCCATAATTTCCAGCTAATATAGGCAACTATTAACAAAAGGATTAAAGACAAGAAAATATCTAGCCCGACCGCAAGTAAACCCCATAGACCATACGCATTACTTCTATTGAGCAATTTAAGTAAGAATGGTATATGTATGGCTAGCAAAAGTAAAACAGGTACTAATCGCAGTCTTAAAATGCGATTAACCATATCCAACTTGTTAGTAGCATCGTTATAAATTTCAAACTCCGCATCCGATTCAATTTCAGAATGTGCTTTTCTAAAATAGGAAAAACTATTAAAGTCTGTAATATGCTCCCAGCCACAGTCTTTAAACAGTTGTAAATAGGAGACTCTCTCTGATTTTTCCATTGGGTAAAAATCCAACTGATAAGACACTTGCTCAGGCTGACACTTTTCAAAGGTATACTTAACTGCAAACAATAAGATAGAATAGCTTACTTTCCTAAGTTTCCAGCCCTTAGCATGCATTTCTCTAAAGTATAGAGCCTCCCTCTCATAATCCGCAATTGTAAAAATTCGATAAACAATTTTCTTTTCCATCATCCTTCCTCCCGACTGTTTCTATAGAGCCGTTCAATACGCTTCAATTCAATATCTAAGACTTTTCGTCCCAAGTCTGTAATCTGATAGATTTTCCGTTTTTCCTCTTCGCGAACAAAGGAAATCAAACCATCCTTTTCCATCTTTGACAAGGTTCCATACATAGTTCCAGGACTAATCGAAACTTGCGAATCTGTCATCTCCTTGACCTTTTGCGTAATACTATAACCATGACCTTCCTTTTGTAGACAGAATAAGATATAAAATCCTGTTTCCGTCATCGGAAGATAAACTCGACGAATCTTATCCGTCAATTCCATGTATAGCTACCTCCTATTCAGTTCGATATATCGCACCTCGTTATATAAAAAATATCACACCTCAATATAAAAAGCAAGAAAAAAGACCGCCCTCAGGCAATCTTTCCTCTATATTAGTAAAGGTCTAAATAGTTATCAACTTCCCATTGTGACACAAAGGTCGCATAGCTAGCCCACTCGATACGTTTAGCTTCAAGGAAGCTAGTGTAGATGTGATCTCCCAGGGCAGCCTTGACCACTTCATCTTCAGTCAAAGCTTTCAAAGCATTATGAAGAGTTGATGGAAGGTCTGTAATACCAGCTTCCTTACGCTCTTCTGCTGTCATGATGTAGATATTTTCTTCGATAGGAGCTGGTGCTTCGATTTTATTTTCAATACCATGCAAACCAACCTCCAAAAGAACAGCCATAGCGATGTATGGGTTTGCCATCGGATCCACTGAACGTAACTCAAGACGAGTTCCCATGCCACGTGAAGCAGGCACGCGCACAAGTGGTGAACGGTTACGGCCAGCCCAAGCAATGTAAACAGGAGCTTCATAACCTGGAACCAAACGTTTATATGAGTTAACTGTTGGGTTCATGATAGCAGTATAGTTGTAGGCATGCTTGATCAAACCGCCAAGGAAATGGTAGGCAGTTTCTGACAACTGCATTCCTTTTGGATCATTTGGATCAAAGAAGGCGTTATTTCCTTCTGCATCAAACAAGGACATATTACAGTGCATACCTGATCCAGCAATACCAAATTTTGGTTTGGCCATAAAGGTTGCGTAAAGTCCATGTTTGCGAGCAATGGTCTTAACAACAAGTTTAAAGATTTGAATCTTATCACAAGCACGGAGAACTTCATCGTACTTAAAGTCAATCTCATGTTGTCCAACCGCAACCTCGTGGTGACTCGCTTCTACTTCAAATCCCATTTTGGTCAAGACATTGACAATCTCACGACGTGTATTGTCCGCAAGGTCAGTAGGCGCCAAATCAAAGTAGCCACCCTTGTCATTTACTTCAAGTGTTGGGTCTCCATTTTCATCCAGTTTAAATAGGAAGAATTCTGGCTCTGGACCAAGGTTGAAAGATTTGAATCCTACTTCTTCCATGTGACGAAGAGCACGTTTCAAATTGCCACGAGGGTCACCTGCAAATGGTTCACCTTCTGTTGTATAGACATCACAGATCAAACCTGCAACACTTCCATTTTCATCTCCCCAAGGGAAGACTGTCCATGTATCCAAGTCAGGGTACAAGTACATATCTGACTCATTGATACGTACAAAACCTTCAATAGAAGATCCATCAAACATAGCCTTGTTTGACAAGACTTTATCTAACTGTTCATCTGTAGCAGGAATTTCGACGTTTTTCATCGTCCCCAAAATATCTGAGAACATGAGACGAATAAAGGTAACATTTTTTTCCTTGACTTCACGACGAATATCTGCAGCTGTGATTGGCATGAGTTTTCTCCTTAATGTATGACTACTTGCGGTTGCCTAACCGCGACCAAAAGGTGACCGTACTGAAGCAAAGCGACCCTGTTGGAGGAGTTCATTGTGAAGTGCACGACGCACCTCAGTCTGACTCACCGCTTTCTTGGATTTCGCTTCACGTTCAGCATATTTTTTCTTAATGGCAGCGATATTATAACCTTCAGAGATATAATCTTTGATTTCAAGCAGACGATCCATGTCATTCAAGGAATACATGCGACGGTTCCCTTCGTTTCGATCAGGCTTAATCAACTCTTGATCTTCATAATAACGAATCTGACGCGCCGATAGATCGGTCAACTTCATAACACTGCCGATAGGAAAAACAGCCATATTTCGGCGAAATTCTTTTTCCTTCATTTACAATTTCCTTCTTTCTGTCTATTATAGTCTAAAAAAAGACAAACGTCAATTGATAATGTTATAAAATGTAACATTATTTTTCTTTTTTCTCTAAAAAGAGACGAATGCGGTCAATATCGTAATTTACCAGAATTGCGACAAAAACCCCCATAAAAGTTTCAAACACACGCGCAAACACGTACAAAATCGTCTCTCCAGTCGGAATTGATAGAGTAATAATTAACATAGCTGCTACACCACCGATAACACCTGCTTTATTATTCATGGCTACATTTGTCATAATGGTTAACATAGTGCAGATTGGAACAACTACCAAGGTCACCCAAAAGGCTTCGTGGAAAACGGTATTTAATAGGAAGAAGACCAGAGCATAAAGGCCACCGATACTATTTCCTAGAATACGCGACGTCCCAAAATGAACACTCTTATCAAAACTCTCCCTCAGGCTAAAAACGGCTGTCAAAGCACCGATTTGAAGACCTTTCCAGCCAAAAAAGCCAAAAATCAAGAGAACTAGAAAAACAGCAATACCTGTTTTAAAGGTTCGCATACCAAGTTTGAACTGGGATTTATCGAATTTATATTTTTTAAAATAACTCATAATCTCAACTTTCTATTTCCATTTTATCATAAATTGGCTGATTTTATGAGCAATAGTTGAGAGGAAGCGTTTTTATTTTAAACAAAAGAAAAGAGGAACTTTCATCCCCCTCTTCCTTGATTCATTTAGTTAATCTTATTTTTCAGTCAAGGCTGCAAGTCCTGGAAGAACTTTATACTCGATGAAAATCAAAGAGCAAACTAGAAAACTAGCCGCAGGCTGTACTTGAGTACGGCAAGGCGACGTTGACGTGGTTTGAAGAGATTTTCGAAGAGTATTACCTTCAAGAAGCTCCATTGATGCCCCACCACCGCGTCACAAATACCTACACTAACACAAAAAGGTGACATAGCCACCTTTTTGTTAACGTTTCAGTTTTGTTCCTTTTTCTACAAAATCAGGATTTTGTAGAGACTAACGGGCTGAAATTATTTTTCTGTAAGTGCAGCCAAACCTGGCAATACTTTACCTTCAAGAAGTTCCATTGAAGCGCCTCCACCAGTAGAGATCCATGAGAACTTATCTGCACGGCCAAGGTTAATCGCTGCGGCAGCCGAGTCACCACCACCGATGATTGATTTAACACCTGGTTGTTTCACGATAGCGTCCATCACACCGATTGTACCAGCTTGGAAGTCTGGGTTTTCAAATACACCCATAGGTCCGTTCCATACAACTGTTTTGGCACCAGTCAAAGCTTCGTCAAATTTAGCGATAGATTTTGGACCGATGTCAAGACCAAGGAAGCCTTCAGAAACTGCTTCACCTTCAGTGTCACGCACTTCAGTGTAACCAGCAAATGCGTTAGCTTCTTTTGAGTCAACTGGCAAGATCAATTTACCGTTTGCTTTTTCAAGAAGAGCTTTCGCAACATCCAATTTGTCTTCTTCTACAAGTGAGTTACCGATTTCGATACCTTGTGCTTTGTAGAATGTGTAAGTCATACCACCACCGATAAGGACTTTATCAGCTTTTTCAAGCAAGTTTTCGATAACACCGATCTTGTCTGAAACTTTTGAACCACCAAGGATTGCTACAAATGGACGTTCTGGAGTTTCAACTGCTTCTTGGATGTAAGCAATTTCGTTTTCAAGAAGGAAACCAGCAACTGCTTTTTCAACGTTTGCTGAGATACCAACGTTAGATGCGTGTGCACGGTGAGCTGTACCGAATGCATCGTTTACGAAGATACCATCTCCAAGTGATGCCCAGTATTTACCAAGTTCAGGATCGTTTTTAGATTCTTTCTTGCCATCAACATCTTCGTAACGAGTGTTTTCAACCAAGAGAACTTGTCCATCTTCAAGAGCGTTGATTGCTGCTTCCAATTCAGCACCACGAGTTACACCTGGGAAAACAACATCTTGACCAAGTTTTGCTGCCAAGTCTGCTGCTACAGGAGCAAGTGATTTACCAGCTTTATCAGCTTCTTCTTTCACACGTCCAAGGTGAGAGAAAAGAATTGCACGTCCACCTTGTTCGATGATGTACTTAATAGTTGGAAGAGCTGCTGTGATACGGTTGTCGTTAGTGATTACGCCATCTTTCAATGGTACGTTGAAGTCAACACGAACGAGGACTTTTTTACCTTTCAAGTCAACGTCTTTAACAGTAAGTTTTGCCATGTTACAAAAACCCCTTTATTTATTTTATTCGAAACTATTATATCACACTTTGGAAATATAAGGAAAGATTTCACAAGATTTTTCGATATTTAATCTTCATATCATGCTAGAGTGTATTATTTTTACTTTTTCTCCAGAATTTTCTTTCTAAAATCTCAGCTTAACACTTGTTAGATTTACTTTTATCCTTTAAAATAGAATAGGAGAAATTCCGTTATTATTTTTCGGAGGAAAAAGAAATGTCCATTAATTGGCAGGAAATTTTATTTCACTTTTTAGGTGGTCTGGGACTATTCTTATATAGTATCAAGACCATGGGAGACGGTTTGCAACAAGCTGCTGGAGATCGCCTTCGTTTTTACATTGACAAGTACACCAGCAATCCCTTTTTAGGTGTTCTAGTTGGGATTGTCGTAACTGCCCTGATTCAGTCAAGTACAGGGGTTACAGTTATCACGGTTGGACTGGTCAGCGCTAGTCTTCTAACTCTTAGACAGGCTATCGGAATTATCATGGGAGCCAACATCGGAACCACCGTCACTTCCTTTATCATCGGTTTCAAGCTTGGTGAGTATGCTTTACCCCTGATTTTCCTTGGAACCATGTTCCTCTTCTTTACAAAAAACAGAACAGCAAACAATATCGGGCGCATCCTGTTTGGTGTAGGAGGAATCTTCTACGCCCTCAACCTCATCAGTGCCGGTATGAGCCCTCTTAAAGATTTACCGCAATTCAAGGAGTATATGGTAACCTTGGGACAAAATCCTATTTTAGGAGTTTTTGCTGGTGCAGTGATTACCGTTCTCATCCAGGCTTCTTCTGCGACAATCGGGATTTTGCAAGGTCTCTATGCAGGTGGATTCCTTGACCTTAATGGTTCTCTACCAGTTCTCTTCGGAGATAATATCGGAACAACCTTAACCGTTATCATCGCGGCAGCTGGAGCCAATGTCTCTGCGAAACGCGTTGCTGCAACCCACGTTACCTTTAACGTTTTAGGAACTATTCTTTGCTTAATCTTCTTAGGCCCCTTCACTGCTATGATTGAGTACTTCCAAGCACTCCTTCACCTCTCACCTGAGATGACTATCGCCTTCTCGCACGGTGCCTTTAACGTAAGCAACACCATCGTACAATTTCCCTTCATCGGAGCCTTGGCTTTCTTTGTAACTAAGCTCATCCCTGGTGAAGATGAAGTTGTGAAGTACGAGCCGCTTTACCTTGATGAGCATTTGATTAAACAAGCTCCATCAATCGCTCTCGGAAACGCGAAAAAAGAACTCCTACACTTAGGAAATTATGCTTCTAAAGCCTTTGACCTTTCTTACAACTACATCATTGACCTTAATGAAAAGGTTGCTGAAAAAGGCCACAAGACAGAAGAAGCCATCAATACCATTGATGAAAAATTGACTCGTTACCTCATTACTCTTTCAAGCGAGGCCCTTAGCCAGAAAGAAAGTGAAGTGCTGACTAACATCCTGGATTCATCCCGTGATTTGGAACGGATTGGGGATCATGCAGAAGCTCTTCTCAATCTGACTGATTACCTTCAACGTAAAAATGTTGAGTTCTCTGAAGCTGCTTTGCAGGAATTGGCTAATATCTATCAAAAGACCACTGGCTTTATCAAGGATACCCTTGATAGTGTAGAAAACAATGATATTGAAAAAGCTCAAAGTCTGATTGAACGCCATAAAGAAATCAACAATATGGAACGTGTTCTCAGAAAGACTCACATCAAACGCCTCAACAAGGGCGAGTGTTCAACACAAGCTGGGGTCAACTTTATCGACATCATTTCCCACTACACTCGAGTGTCTGACCACGCTATGAATTTAGCTGAAAAGGTCATTGCTGAACAAATCTAATACTCTTCGAAAATCTCTTCAAACCACGTCAACGTCGCCTTGCCGTACTCAAGTACAGCCTGCGGCTAGTTTCCTAGTTTGCTCTTTGATTTTCATTGAGTATAAGTACCAAGAAGCTATCCTGAATGGGATGGCTTTTTTTCTTTTCCTAACTAAGAATTGCTTTTCTACCATATAAAAAATGCTTTGATTCACCAATGGAATCAAAGCATTTTAAAGAGCTCCCCATACATAATCGCAGAAGCTGCGGTTCCTCTGTACTTAGCTTCTTCTCTTTTAATAAAGCGAGCTAAGTTGAGCAACTCAGGTGCCGGATGTTTGGGGTTTAGGAGCAATTCACGATTGACCAGGCCTGAGAGACGAACTGCCAGCAATTGCTCATTTGTAGTAGGCAGTTTTTTTGCAGTCTCTAGGAGAGCAGCAACTAAATCTTCACTCAAATCATGTCGAGCATGATTGTAAAGATCTTTTACAAGGCTTTCTAGGTTTGGTTCTACCATCCCTACCACCTCCCTTATGGTTTAATAATTTTTAATCAAATCAACCGTTGAACGATCCAATTTCTTCACCAAGGCTTGTAAGAAGGCTTGAGCTTCTAGAAAGTCATCCATAGCGTAGAGGGTTTGGTGAGAGTGGATATAACGAGCGCAGACACCGATTGTTGTAGATGGAACACCACCATTTTTCAGATGAGCTGCGCCTGCATCCGTTCCGCCTTTACCACAGTAGTATTGGTACTTGATACCAGCTTCTTCGGCTGTAGTCAAAAGGAAATCCTTCATTCCTGGGAGAAGCAAATGTCCTGGATCGTAGAAACGAATCAAGGTTCCATCACCAATCTTGCCTTGGCCACCATAAACATCACCTGCTGGTGAGCAATCAACTGCTAGGAAGACTTCTGGGTCAAACTTAGTTGTAGAAGTATGAGCGCCACGGAGACCAACCTCTTCTTGGACGTTAGAGCCAAGATAAAGTTCATTTCCGAGTTTTTGACCTGACAGAGCTTCTGCCAACTCGCTCACCATGAGAACTCCATAGCGGTTGTCCCAAGCTTTTGAGATGATATTTTTTTCATTGGCTGTCAAGATTGCAGAGCTATCTGGTACGATGGTATCACCAGGACGGATACCAAAGCTTTCTGCCTCATCCTTGTCCGCAAAACCACCATCAAAAATAATATCTGAAATAGCTGGCATGGTTGGTCCACCTGTTCCACGTGTCAAATGTGGCGGAACAGAACCCGAAATCACAGGAATTTCACGACCATCACGAGTCAAGAGTTTGAAACGTTGGCTGCTGACTACCATGGGGTTCCAGCCACCGATTTCAACGACACGGAAGGTACCATCTGGCTTGATTTCGCTGACCATAAAACCAACTTCATCCATGTGAGAAGCGACTAAGACGCGAGGTGCATCCGCAGCTTCTGAATGTTTGATACCAAAAATACCACCCAAGCCATCTGTCACCACTTCATCCACATGCGGTGTCAACTTTTCACGAAGATAAGCACGGACAGGTGCTTCATGACCTGAGATCGCAGCAAGTTCTGTTACTTCTTTGATTTTTGAAAATAATGTTGTCATTTCAGTTCCTTCTTTCTTTCATCCATTTTACCACTTTTTATAGGAGAAGGATAGTGGGAAGGTGGATTTCTAAGTTAGTATCTTCGTCTTTCTCTATCTTAGAAAAGGCTAGTATTCTCTTCTATATGAGCATTTCAACATCAACGTAAACATTAATTTCCAAACAAAAAAACAATCCTATACCAAAATTGTTCAGATTTTTTCATATATTTTACAAAAAATAGTTGACTTTCCTTTCTTCTTTCTTTAAAATAGTACAAAACTAGAAAAAGGAAAAAAATCATGACAAAAACAAT
>NZ_CAUQCJ010000016.1:0-35095 GCF_963516515.1 uncultured Streptococcus sp.
AGGTGTTTGGTAACCTCAAGGGCAGTTTTATTATCCAGAAGTCTAGCAAAGATAAAGTTACAGAAAGACAGGTTGAAGGTAAGTAGGATTTTACCTCCCATCCTGCCCATAACTGTGTCCATTTCCAGCCAAGAGTCTAGTTGATTAAGGACTAAATAGTTTTGGAAATCCTCATAGGAACGGCCTTTTTTAGCTTCTTTAGGGATGGAAGGTAGCTTACTTTTCCGTCTTTCTTTGAATTTAACGGCTCTGGCTAGATCAATAGGAGCGATAGATAGGTATCCTTTTCGGATGTGTCGATAGACAGTTGAGGAGCTGACATCAAGGTTATGAGTTTTGAGGATATGATAGATGTGTTGTCCCTTTTTAACACCATCAGAAATGACTTTGTCCATGTCCCAGAAGGTCTTGGAATTGAGGGGAGTTCCTTCACGAGCTTCAACAAGAGTTTGTTCGTACTGTTTTTGAGCTTGTTTAGCGAGGTATAAAATCTTCTTATAGCCACAATTTTGTCTTCTTTTAGGGCATCCATTACAGACAAAGGGAGCCTTATCGAGTAAAGGGCAGGGAAGGTTATCACACATAGACTCTCGGACTTGTCTGTTTCGTTTGACTTCTTTGGAGACAGTAGTTGGGTCTTTTAGAATGGACTGTCCAATAGCTTTGAAGGTTTCACCGCGCTCTAAGCCTAATTGGATATCATTACGGTCTGAAAGGGTAAGGTGTTTATGTTTTGTCATAGTAGACCTCATTTCTAACTCAAACGTCTCACACTTAATTCCACCATAAAAATCCGTTTTAGACTAATTTCCACTTCGGCTAGCAAAGTGGAAGTTACTTTGAGAAGTTACCTAAGGAGTTACCTTCTACACGTAACCAGTCTAGGTAAAGATATTTTCCCTGAATTCTGATATAATAGAAATAGTGACTTCAAGAGTAAGGAAGAGAAGATGAACGCATTATTAAATGGAATGAATGACCGTCAGGCTGAGGCGGTGCAAACGACAGAAGGTCCCTTGTTAATCATGGCAGGGGCTGGCTCTGGAAAGACTCGAGTTTTGACCCACCGCATTGCTTATCTGATTGATGAAAAGATGGTCAATCCTTGGAATATCTTGGCCATTACCTTTACTAACAAGGCTGCGCGTGAGATGAAGGAACGTGCTTACGGACTCAATCCAGCTACTCAGGACTGTTTGATTGCGACTTTCCACTCCATGTGTGTTCGTATTTTGCGTCGGGATGCGGACCATATTGGCTACAACCGCAATTTCACTATTGTCGATCCTGGTGAACAGCGTACGCTCATGAAACGCATTCTCAAGCAGTTGAACTTGGATCCTAAAAAATGGAATGAACGGAGCATCTTAGGAACTATTTCCAATGCCAAGAATGATCTGATTGATGATGTGGCCTATGCAGCTCAAGCAGGTGATATGTACACCCAAATCGTTTCACAGTGTTATACAGCCTATCAGAAAGAACTGCGTCAGTCGGAATCGGTTGACTTTGATGATTTGATTATGCTGACCTTGCGTCTCTTTGATCAAAATCCTGATGTTTTGACTTACTATCAACAGAAATTCCAGTACATCCACGTTGATGAGTACCAAGATACCAACCATGCCCAGTACCAATTGGTCAAACTCTTGGCTTCGCGCTTTAAAAACATCTGTGTGGTTGGGGATGCGGACCAGTCTATCTACGGTTGGCGTGGTGCTGATATGCAGAATATTTTGGATTTTGAGAAAGATTATCCCAAAGCCAAGGTTGTTTTGTTGGAGGAGAATTACCGTTCCACTAAAACAATTCTCCAAGCGGCCAACGAGGTCATTAAAAACAATAAAAACCGCCGTCCTAAGAATCTCTGGACCCAAAATGCGGATGGAGAACAAATCGTTTACTATCGTGCCAATGATGAGCTAGATGAGGCTGTATTTGTAGCCAGAACTATCGATGAACTTGGTCGGAGTCAAAACTTCCTTCACAAGGATTTTGCAGTTCTCTATCGTACAAATGCGCAGTCCCGTACTATTGAGGAAGCCCTGCTCAAGTCCAATATTCCTTATACCATGGTTGGTGGGACAAAGTTCTACAGTCGTAAGGAAATTCGTGATATTATCGCTTATCTCAACCTCATTGCCAATTTGAGTGACAATATTAGTTTTGAGCGTATTATCAATGAGCCTAAACGTGGAATTGGCCCAGGTACTGTTGAAAAAATCCGTGACTTTGCGAATATGCAAAACATGTCCATGCTAGATGCTTCTGCTAATATCATGTTGTCTGGTATCAAGGGTAAAGCAGCCCAGTCTATCTGGGATTTTGCTAATATAATTCTGGATTTGCGGGAGCAACTGGACCACTTAACTATTACAGAGTTGGTTGAGGCCGTCCTTGAAAAAACAGGTTACGTCGATATTCTTAATGCCCAAGCGACTCTAGAAAGCAAGGCTAGGGTTGAAAACATCGAGGAGTTCCTCTCTGTTACGAAAAACTTTGATGACACCTCTGATGGTCCAGAAGAAGAAACTGGTTTAGAGAAACTGAGTCGTTTCTTAAATGACTTGGCCTTGATTGCGGACACAGATTCAGGTAGTCAGGAGACATCAGAAGTGACCCTAATGACCCTGCATGCTGCCAAAGGTCTCGAGTTTCCAGTTGTCTTTTTGATTGGGATGGAAGAAAATGTCTTTCCGCTTAGTCGCGCGGCTGAGGATCAAGATGAATTGGAAGAAGAACGCCGTCTGGCCTATGTAGGAATTACGCGTGCAGAGAAAATCCTCTATCTGACCAATGCCAATTCGCGTCTGCTTTTTGGTCGTACCAACTACAACCGTCCGACTCGTTTTATTAACGAAATCAGTTCAGACTTACTTGAGTATAAAGGTCTGGCTCGTCCAGCAAATACAAGTTTTAAAGCATCTTATAGCAGTGGTGGTCTCGCCTTCGGTCAAGGTATGAGTCTGGCTCAAGCTCTTCAAGACCGTAAACGCAGTGCTGCCCCAAAATCTATCCAGTCAAGCGGTCTTCCATTTGGTCAATTTTCAGCTGGTGCAAAATCAGCGTCTAGCGAGACAAATTGGTCCATTGGTGACATTGCTCTCCACAAGAAATGGGGAGAGGGAACTGTTCTGGAAGTTTCAGGTAGCGGTGCTACTCAGGAATTAAAAATCAATTTCCCAGAAGTAGGTTTGAAAAAACTTTTAGCTAGTGTAGCCCCAATTGAGAAAAAAATCTAATTTTCCATCCTTCTCACGAATAATAAAGTGAGGAGGATTTTTATGTACAGTATTTCATTCCAAGAAGATTCACTATTACCAAGAGAAAGACTGGCCAAGGAAGGAGTAGAAGCGCTCAGTAACCAAGAGTTGCTAGCTATTTTACTCAGGACAGGGACACGTCAGGCTAGCGTTTTTGAAATTGCCCAGAAAGTCTTGAACAATCTTTCAAGCCTAACGGATTTGAAAAAAATGACCCTGCAGGAATTGCAGAGTCTGTCTGGTATCGGCCGTGTTAAGGCAATAGAATTACAAGCTATGATTGAACTGGGCCATCGTATTCACAAACACGAGAACCTTGAGATGGAAAGTATTCTCAGTAGTAAAAAGCTGGCCAAGAAGATGCAACAGGAATTGGGGGACAAAAAACAAGAGCACCTAGTGGCGCTCTATCTCAATACTCAAAATCAAATCATCCATCAACAGACCATTTTTATCGGCTCAGCTACTCGCAGTATCGCTGAACCGCGAGAGATTCTTCATTATGCCATCAAGCATATGGCGACCTCTCTAATCTTAGTTCACAATCATCCTTCAGGAGCAGTAGCTCCTAGCCGAAATGATGATCATGTTACTAAACTTGTCAAAGAAGCCTGCAATCTGATGGGAATTGTCCTCTTGGACCATTTGATTGTCTCTCACTCCAGTTACTTTAGTTATCGTGAAAAGACAGATTTAATTTAAAGTTTATTAACGACATAGTCAAAGAGGTTTTTATCTTTGGGACGATTTTCAAATAGAAATTCTGGATGCCATTGGACACCGAGAAAGGCGACATCATCCGTACTTATGACAGCTTCAATGATACCATCCTTAGGATCATGAGCCGCAATCTTTAAATTTGGTGCTAAATCCTTGATGCTCTGGTGGTGGAAGGAGTTGATATGGGAGATTTCTCCATAGATTTCTCGAAGAACTGTATCAGGCTCTGTCACCAAGCGTTGAGTTGTGTACTCAGCCGAACAATCTTGCCAGTGGTCTTCGATATCTTGATACAAAGTTCCACCCATGGCAACGTTAAAGAGTTGTGTTCCACGGCAGACAGAAAAAATTGGCTTTTTCTGTTTAATAGCTTCCTTGATGAGGGCCAGTTCGAAGATATCTCTTTGAAGGTGGTAGTCATCGCTATCAATGGTTTTTGGTTCACCATAGAATTTTGGATCAACATTTTGCCCACCTGTCAAGATGAGCTTGTCAATCAAACTAATATAGTGGCAGGCCATTTCTTGATCACCAATCGGTAGGATGATGGGAATCCCTCCAGCGTCTTTAACGCCTTCAACAAAGCCTTTTGCTGCGTAGCTCATCATGATGTTATCATCTGGATGAGTTTTTTCGTTTCCTGTAATCCCAATAACTGGTTTTTTCATAAAATGATTTTCGCTTTCTAATCCTCTTTTCGCATGAAGTAGAGGAGGGTTTGGAGTTCACTTGTCAAATCGACATACTGAACGACCACGTCTTTTGGTAAATGTAGATGGACAGGTGAAAAACTGAGAATACCTTTCACGCCAGCATCAACTAAGAGATTGGCAACCTCTTGTGACTTGACGCTAGGAACGGTCAGGATAGCAGTTTTGACATCGGCATTCTTAATTTTATCCTTGATTTGAGAAATCCCGTAAATGGGAATACCATCAGGAGTTTGTGTACCGACTTCAGGGTGGTCATCTAGATCAAAGGCCATGATAATCTTCATCTTGTTACGCTCGTGGAAGCGGTAGTGGAGAAGGGCATGGCCCATATTTCCAATACCTACTAGCATGACATTGGTAATGGAGTTATCATTAAGCAAATCGGCAAAAAACGTCATCAGTTTTTTGACATCATAGCCAAATCCACGACGACCTAGTTCACCAAAATAGGAAAAATCACGACGAACTGTCGCTGAATCAATACCGATAGCCTCTGCAATTTGCTTAGAGTTGGCACGTTCAATCTTTTCTGCATGAAATCTCTTAAAAATTCGATAGTAGAGAGAGAGTCTTTTTGCTGTAGCTTTTGGAATAGCAGACTGTTTATCTTTCACAAAATCACAACCTTTCTATTCTTCTATTTTATAGAAACATTGTGAAAAAATCAACAAAAATAAGAAAAAACTAAGAAAAATCTTAGTTTTGATGTAAAAATGATGTTTGTGATAGAAAACGGTAGAGGTCTCCAACCAATCCTTGGTAAACTTCCTGCCCCTCAAAAGTCAAAGAAGTCACATAAAGTGTATCTGGTAGGGTCACACATCCTGACAAAGCCAACATGAGAGCCTCATAATCTTCATACTTGAGTGTACGCTCTACCTGGTAGCTATCTTTATAGGTCAGTTCAAACATTTTGGCTTTATCTTTCTGATTTTGTAAAGACACCACATTCTACCAAGCTATCCATGAGAAAATAGAATTTTTCCTGATGAATGTGGTGGTCTTCTGATTTGAAAATATCAACTAGACGAAGGCCAAACTTGTCAGTGATATTGATTTTAGCGCCTGTAAGTTCCTTGTTAATGATGATTTTGAGTTGGAATCCCTCACCGCTGTTTGGCACTTTTTCCAAAAGGCGAGTCAGTTCATAGTTCCCAACTTTGGTCTCAAAAAAGGTGTTGTCTTTGAGGGTGAATTTTTTAACAGAAGGGCTAAGAGTGTAGTCGTAACGACAATTTTTTAACTGAATGGTTTTTTCAAATGCCATATGGCTAACCTCCGATAATTTCTTTTAAGGTTTTTGCGAGGGTTTGTAGATCTTCAACAGTATTTTGTGGCGACAAACTGATACGAACGGATTCCTTCAAGCGTTCTGAATTTGCCCCGTACATAGCTTCAAGAACATGGCTGGATTGTACAATGCCTGCAGTGCAGGCTGAGCCAGTAGAGATTGAAATTCCAGCTAAATCTAGACGAAGGAGTAAGAGGTCGTTTTTCTGCCCAGGAAATCCAATATTGAGAACATAAGGAAGATGATGTTCTCCTCTATTCAGGTAATACTGAACTCCCTCCAGATCTGCAAGAAAGGCAGTCTCTAGATTTTGTACATGTTGAAAATGTTCTTCTTGCTTTTCTAAATTTTCTTTTAGGGCTGCAACCATGCCTACGATGGCAGCTAGATTTTCAGTTCCTGCTCGTTTTTTCTGTTCTTGGTCTCCGCCATGAAGATAGGAATCAAAGTCCATGCTTGATGCGTAGAGAAAGCCGATTCCCTTAGGACCATGGAACTTGTGGGCTGAAGCAGTGAGAAAATCAATGCCCAATTCTTCTGGATGAATAGGAATTTTACCGATTGTCTGAACTGCATCGACATGATAGGCAGCAGGGTGTTGCTTAAGTATTTGGCCAATTTCAGCAATAGGAAGTAGGTTTCCAGTCTCATTATTGGCAAACATGGTAGAAACCAAAATCGTATCATCACGTAAAGCCTTTTGAATTTGCTGGGCGGTGATTGCTTGATTTTCTGGCTGGATAATGGTTACTTCAAAACCAAAGTGTTGAACCAAGTAATCAATGGTTTCAAGGACAGCATGGTGCTCGATGGCAGTTGTGATGATATGTTTTCCTTGTTCTTGGTGACGAAGGCAGTAGCCAATGATGGCAGTATTGTTGCCTTCAGTCCCACCAGAAGTGAAAAAGATATGTTGAGGTTTTGTCCCCAGTAACTGAGCTAGTTCCTGACGGGCTTCTCGCAAGAGTTTGCCAGCTTGACGTCCATGTCCATGAATACTAGAAGGATTTCCATAGGTTTCTTGCATAACCTCGGTCATAGCTGAAATAGCAACTGCTGACATGGGAGTCGTTGCAGCATTGTCCAAATAAATCAAAGAATCACCTTATTTCTTTTTGTTGTAGGCAAAGAGTGGGCTGACTGGTTTTCTTTCGTGGATACGGACGATGGCATCACCAATTAACTCACTAGCAGTGATGTAGCATACGTTTTTAGGAGTTTTTTCTTTTGTTGCTACTGAATCAGTCACAAGAATTTCTTTAATATTAGTATTGTCGAGAAGTTCAGCAGCTCCTTCAACGAAGAGACCGTGGCTAGAAACAGCATAAATTTCTGTAGCCCCTTCACGTTCAACGATTTTAGCAGCTTCAGAGAAGGTACGTCCTGTATTTAAAATGTCATCAATCAAGATGGCTTTTTTACCTTCAACATCACCGATGATATAGCCTTCGTTGCGAGTTGCATCGTCTTGAGGATAGTCGATAATAGCGATAGGAGCATCAAGATATTCAGCCAGGCTACGAGCACGTTTTACCCCTGAATTTTTAGGGCTAACGACAACAACATCTGAACCTCTTAATCCTTTATCACAGTAGTGTTTAGCAAAGAGAGGAACAGTGTAAAGATTATCTACAGGAATATCAAAGAAACCTTGTACTTGAACTGCATGTAGGTCGAGGGTAAGGACACGATCTACACCAGCTTTAACCAGCATGTTAGCAACTAGTTTAGCTGTTAGTGGTTCTCTAGATGATGCAATTCTATCTTGGCGTGCATAGCCAAAATACGGAAGTACAACGTTGATACTGTGGGCACTTGCACGCACACAAGCATCAACCATGATTAACAATTCCATTAGGTGGTTGTTAACAGGGAAACTTGTTGATTGGATGATGTACACATCATAACCACGGACACTTTCTTCGATATTCACTTGGATTTCTCCGTCTGAAAATTGACGTGATGATAGTTTTCCAAGTGGGACACCAACAGCTTGTGCAATTTTTTGTGCAATCTCTTGGTTAGAGTTGAGTGCGAAAAGTTTCATGTTTTTTCTATCTGACATTATAGACCGTCCTCTGTAAACTTTATAAATCCTAGTTATATATGTCTTGCCTATATGAACTGGGATTTGTGTATTTTTATCTTTTCTATTTTACCAAAAAATGAAGATTATTTCAGCTATTTTTCATGCTTTTGACAAATCGAACCAATTTTGAAGGGGCTTTTTGATAGGAAATCTGATTTTCCTCTAAAAATTGTTTGAATTCTTGTTTGCCTTGCTCGTGATTTTCAACTTCGAGCTCTAATTCGTAATCTGTCATATCAAAGTATTGACTCTCATCAAGTGCCATGAGACCAATAGCTGTTTTCATTTCATAGCGAATCGTTGTGAGACAACCAAGCACCTGCCATTTCTTACTTTGGATACCATGTTTAGCCAATTCATCAAAAACCAGCCCCTGAGGTAGTTCTTCCTTGCTCAGATAGTTCTCAGCATCTTTTAGTTGCAATTTTTGATTGTATTCCATGTTTCCAACACTTTGTGGGATTTTGAGTGTTAATTCTGCCCAGTCTTCAAAGGTTCGAATGCGCATAGCAACTTTTTTTTCTCGCAGTTCAAAATCAGGTGTGTCGATGTAGTAATTTTTTTGAAGAACAGGAGTGACGCCTGTGAACTGGTCTTTTAGACGATCGTATTCATCTTTTTTCAAGAGTGTTTTCAATTCAATTTCTAAATGTTTCATTTTTCTTACCTTTTCTTTATCGTTGAAAGCGGATTATATGATATAAAAGCATTGTATTTATTGTATATGAATCTGGAGAAAAAATCAAAGATATTTTTGAAGGATAATATGAGAATAAGGGAGAATATATGACCTTAGAATGGGAAGAATTTCTAGATCCTTACATTCAAGCTGTTGGTGAGTTAAAGATTAAACTACGTGGTATTCGTAAGCAATATCGTAAGCAAAATAAGCATTCTCCGATTGAGTTTGTGACTGGTCGAGTCAAGCCAATTGAAAGTATCAAGGAAAAAATGGCTCGACGTGGTATTACTTATGCGACCTTAGAACACGATTTACAGGATATTGCTGGTTTGCGTGTGATGGTCCAGTTTGTAGATGACGTCCAAGAAGTTGTGGCTATTTTGCGCAAGCGTCAGGATATGCGGATCATACAGGAGCGAGATTACATTACTCATCGAAAGGCTTCAGGCTACCGTTCCTATCATGTGGTAGTAGAATATATGGTTGACACCATCAATGGAGCCAAGACCATTTTAGCAGAAATTCAAATTCGTACTTTGGCCATGAATTTCTGGGCAACGATAGAACATTCTCTCAACTACAAGTACCAAGGGGATTTCCCAGAGGAAATTAAAAAGCGACTGGAAATTACTGCCAAGATTGCCCATCAGTTGGATGAAGAAATGGGTAAAATTCGTGATGATATCCAAGAAGCCCAGGCACTTTTTGATCCTTTGAGTAGAAAATTAAATGACGGTGTAGGAAACAGTGACGATACAGATGAAGAATACAGGTAAACGAATTGACCTGATAGCTAATAGAAAACCACAGAGTCAAAGGGTTTTGTATGAATTGCGAGATCGTTTGAAGAGAAATCAGTTTATACTCAATGATACCAATCCAGATATCGTTATTTCCATTGGTGGGGATGGCATGCTCTTGTCAGCCTTTCATAAGTACGAAAACCAGCTTGACAAGGTCCGCTTCATTGGTGTTCACACTGGACATTTGGGCTTCTATACGGACTACCGTGATTTTGAGTTGGATAAGCTAGTGACTAATTTGCAGCTAGATACAGGAGCAAGAGTCTCTTACCCTGTTCTAAATGTGAAGGTCTTTCTTGGAAATGGTGAAGTGAAGATTTTTAGAGCACTAAATGAAGCCAGTATCCGAAGGTCGGATCGAACAATGGTAGCAGATATTGTAATCAATGGTGTCCACTTTGAACGTTTTCGTGGAGATGGGCTAACAGTTTCAACTCCGACGGGTAGTACAGCCTATAACAAATCACTTGGTGGAGCTGTTTTACACCCAACCATTGAAGCTTTGCAATTAACGGAAATTGCCAGCCTTAACAATCGTGTCTATCGAACGCTGGGTTCTTCCATTATTGTGCCTAAGAAGGATAAGATTGAACTCATTCCAACGAGAAACGATTACCATACTATTTCGGTTGACAATAGCGTTTATTCCTTCCGCAATATCGAAAGAATTGAGTATCAAATCGACCATCATAAGATTCATTTTGTCGCATCACCTAGTCATACCAGTTTCTGGAATCGTGTTAAGGATGCTTTCATCGGCGAGGTGGACGAATGAGGTTTGAATTTATCGCAGATGAACATGTCAAGGTTAAGACCTTCTTAAAAAAGCACGAGGTTTCTAAAGGACTGCTGGCCAAGATTAAGTTTCGAGGCGGAGCTATTCTGGTCAATGATCAACCACAAAATGCGACGTATCTATTGGATATTGGAGACCGCGTTATCATCGATATTCCTGCTGAGGAAGGCTTTGAAACTCTAGAAGCTATCGAGCGCCCACTGGATATTCTCTATGAGGATGACCATTTTCTAGTCTTGAATAAACCCTATGGAGTGGCTTCTATTCCTAGTGTCAACCACTCCAATACCATTGCCAATTTTATCAAGGGTTACTATGTCAAGCAAAACTATGAAAATCAGCAGGTTCACATTGTGACCAGGCTTGATAGAGATACTTCTGGCTTGATGCTTTTTGCTAAGCACGGCTATGCCCATGCACGATTAGACAAGCAGTTGCAGAAAAAGTCTATTGAAAAACGCTATTTTGCTTTGGTTAAAGGTGATGGATGCTTAGAGTCAGAGGGGGAAATTATTGCTCCGATTGCGCGTGATGAAGACTCCATTATTACCAGACGTGTAGCTAAAGGTGGAAAGTATGCTCATACTTCTTACAAGATTGTAGCATCTTATGGAAATATTCATTTGGTAGACATTCGCCTGCACACTGGTCGAACCCACCAAATCCGAGTCCATTTTTCTCATATTGGTTTTCCTTTGTTGGGAGATGATTTGTATGGTGGTAGTCTGGACGACGGCATCCAACGTCAGGCTCTGCATTGCCATTACCTATCTTTTTATCATCCATTTTTAGAGCAAGACTTGCAGTTAGAAAGTCCCTTGCCGGATGATTTTAGCAACCTAATTACTCAGTTATCAACTAATACTCTATAAAAAGTAATTCAGAGTATAATTTATTTTTTAAAGGAGAAAACTCATGGAAGTTTTTGAAAGTCTCAAAGCCAACCTTGTTGGCAAAAATGCTCGTATCGTTCTCCCTGAAGGGGAAGAGCCTCGTATTCTTCAAGCGACTAAACGCTTGGTAAAAGAAACAGAAGTGATTCCTGTTTTGCTTGGAAATCCTGAAAAAATTAAAATTTATCTTGAAATTGAAGGTATCGAGAACGGTTATGAAGTCATCGACCCTCAACACTACGATAAATTTGAAGAAATGGTCGCTGCCTTGGTAGAACGTCGCAAGGGTAAAATGTCTGAAGAAGATGCACGTAAGGTTTTGGTTGAAGATGTCAACTATTTTGGTGTTATGTTGGTTTACTTGGGCTTGGTTGATGGAATGGTGTCAGGAGCGATTCACTCAACTGCTTCAACAGTACGTCCAGCTCTTCAAATCATCAAAACTCGTCCAAATGTTACTCGTACTTCAGGTGCCTTCCTCATGGTTCGTGGTACGGAGCGTTACCTCTTTGGGGACTGTGCCATCAATATCAATCCAGACGCGGAAGCTTTGGCTGAAATTGCAATCAACTCAGCAATCACAGCTAAGATGTTTGGCATTGAACCAAAAATTGCTATGCTAAGCTATTCTACTAAGGGTTCAGGGTTTGGTGAAAGCGTTGATAAGGTAGTTGAAGCAACTAAAATTGCTCATGACTTGCGTCCTGACCTTGAAATCGATGGTGAGTTGCAATTTGATGCGGCCTTTGTTCCTGAAACTGCAGCTCTGAAAGCTCCTGGAAGTACGGTGGCTGGTCAAGCAAATGTCTTCATCTTCCCAGGTATCGAGGCAGGAAATATCGGTTACAAGATGGCTGAACGTCTTGGTGGTTTTGCAGCTGTTGGCCCTGTTTTACAAGGTTTGAACAAGCCAGTTAACGACCTTTCTCGTGGATGTAATGCAGATGATGTTTACAAGTTGACCCTTATCACAGCAGCCCAAGCTGTTCATCAATAAGATTTACTCCTCTTTCCCTTGGGAAGAGGCTTTTTATACTCAATGAAAATCAAAGAGCAAACTAGGAAACTAGCCGCAGGCTGCTCAAAGCACTGCTTTGAGATTGTAGATAAGACTGACGAAGTCAGTCACATATATACGGCAAGGCGACGTTGACGTGGTTTGAAGAGATTTTCGAAGAGTATTAATACTAGGAAAAGGACAGTTAGAATCTTCTGTGTTATACTAGAGATATGTTAGATTTGAAAGAATACGGTATTGTCATGTGGCCGGAGGAGAAGATCATTTCTTTTCGTGAGAAACTTCTCAACTGGTATGATGAAAACAAAAGAGATTTACCCTGGCGTAGAAGTAAAAATCCTTATCATATCTGGGTATCTGAAATCATGCTCCAGCAGACCAGGGTGGATACAGTTATCCCTTACTATGAACGATTCTTGAACTGGTTTCCAACAGTAGAAAGTTTGGCGAATGCACCTGAAGAGCGTTTACTGAAGGCTTGGGAAGGTTTGGGATATTATTCTCGAGTACGCAATATGCAGGCTGCGGCTCAGCAGATTATGACTGACTTTGGTGGTCAATTTCCAAACACCTATGAAGGGATTTCCAGCTTGAAAGGGATTGGCCCTTACACAGCAGGAGCCATTTCTAGTATTGCTTTTAACTTGTCTGAGCCTGCTGTAGACGGCAATGTCATGCGGGTGCTGGCGCGTTTGTTTGAAGTCAATCAGGATATTGGAATTCCAAGTAATCGTAAAATTTTTCAGGCAATGATGGAAATCTTGATTGATCCAGAACGGCCAGGTGACTTTAATCAAGCCTTGATGGACTTAGGATCTGATATTGAGGCTCCTGCAAATCCCAGACCAGAAGAAAGCCCAGTGAAGGACTTTAGTGCGGCATATCAGAATGGTACAATGGACCGTTATCCAATCAAGGCTCCCAAGAAAAAGCCTGTCCCTATTTATCTTAAAGCCTTGGTGGTAAAGAATAGTCAGGGACAATTTCTTCTTGAAAAAAATGAAAGTGAAAAGCTCTTGGCAGGCTTTTGGCATTTTCCCTTGATAGAAGTAAATGAGTTTCCGCAAGAAGAGCAGTTTGACCTCTTTCATCAGGTTGCAGAAGAAAGCGTGAACTTTGGTCCCAGTCCAGAAGAGAGTTTTCAGCAGGACTATGACTTAGATGTTGATTGGTTTGATGGTTGTTTTGAGACTGTTAATCATGTCTTTAGTCATCGTAAATGGCATGTTCAAATTGTAGCAGGTCAGGTGAGTGACTTCCATGATTTTTCAAATCGGGAAGTTCGCTGGCTTTCACCAGAAGAGTTTAAGAATTACCCACTTGCCAAACCCCAACAAAAAATCTGGCAGGCTTATGCACAAGTCAACTTAGACAGTAGCAAAGACTAGCTATTGTGTCTTCTTGTTATTTTTTTGCTATAATAGTAGAGAAAAAGGTGAACAAATGAAAAAAATATTAATTGTAGATGATGAAAAACCGATCTCAGATATTATCAAGTTTAATATGACCAAGGAAGGTTACGAGGTTGTAACTGCTTTTAACGGTCGTGAAGCACTAGAGCAATTTGAAGCAGAGCAACCAGATATTATTATTCTGGATTTGATGCTTCCAGAAATTGATGGTTTAGAAGTTGCGAAGACTATTCGCAAGACCAGTAGTGTGCCTATTATCATGCTTTCAGCAAAGGATAGCGAATTTGATAAGGTTATCGGTTTAGAGCTTGGAGCAGATGACTATGTAACCAAACCCTTCTCAAATCGTGAGTTGCAGGCGCGTGTTAAAGCTCTTCTTCGTCGTACGGACTTGGCTTCTGTAGATAATCAAGAGTCAGATGAAAAGAAAACCCAACCCTTGCAAATTGGGGACTTGGAGATTGTGCCAGATGCTTATGTAGCTAAAAAATACGGTGAAGAACTAGACTTAACCCACCGTGAATTTGAGCTCTTGTACCACTTGGCGTCTCATATCGGTCAAGTGATTACGCGTGAACACTTGCTGGAAACTGTCTGGGGTTATGATTATTTCGGAGATGTTCGAACAGTTGATGTAACTATCAGACGTTTGCGTGAGAAGATTGAAGACACACCAAGTCGTCCTGAATATATTCTAACACGTCGCGGTGTTGGTTATTATATGAGAAATAATGATTAAACTAATTAAAGACACAGTTTTAACCAGTGATTTTATCTTTATCCTCATATTACTTGGCTTTATTTTAGTGGTGACCTTGCTCTTACTAGAAAATCGTCGAGATAATATTCGGCTGAAGCAAATCAATCAAAAAGTTAAAGACCTGATTGCAGGAGATTATTCTCAGGTATTGGATATGCAGGGAAGCTCTGAAATCACTAATATTACCAATAATCTCAATGATTTATCAGAAGTAATCCGTTTGACCCAAGAAAATCTGGAACAAGAGAGTAAACGATTACATAGTATCCTCTCTTATATGACGGACGGAGTCTTTGCGACCAATCGTCGTGGCAAGATTACCATGATTAATGACATGGCTAAGAAACAGTTAGGTGTTCAGAAAGAAGATGTTCTAAATAAAAGTATTCTAGAATTGCTTAAGATTGAAGATGAGTATGAACTTCGTGATTTGATTACCCAAGTTCCTGAGCTCATGATTGATTCTCAGGATGCTAATGGTGAGTATCTGAGCCTCCGTGTACGCTTTGCCTTGGTTCGTCGTGAGTCTGGCTTTATTTCTGGTTTGGTTGCTGTTTTACACGATACGACGGAGCAGGAGAAGGAAGAACGCGAGCGGAGACTCTTTGTTTCCAACGTTAGTCATGAGTTACGAACTCCTTTGACTAGCGTAAAATCCTATCTTGAAGCTTTGGATGAAGGGGCTTTGTCAGAACCTGTCGCGCCAGACTTTATCAAGGTGTCTCTAGATGAAACCAACCGTATGATGCGGATGGTGACGGATCTTCTTCATCTTTCAAGGATTGATAATGCAACCAGTCACCTAGATGTGGAATTGATTAATTTCACTGCCTTTATAACCTTTATTCTCAATCGTTTTGATCAGATAAGAGGGCAGGATGAAGAGAAGAAATATGAACTGGTTAGAGATTATCCGATTACGTCTGTCTGGATTGAAATTGATACAGACAAGATGACACAGGTGATTGATAATATTATCAACAATGCCATTAAATATTCTCCAGATGGTGGAAAAATCACAGTGACCATGAAGACAACTGATGATCAGATGATTTTGTCTATCTCAGACCAAGGATTGGGTATTCCTAAACAAGATTTGCCTCGAATCTTTGACCGTTTTTATCGTGTGGATCGTGCTAGAAGTCGTGCCCAAGGTGGTACTGGTTTAGGACTAGCTATCGCTAAAGAGATTATCAAACAACATAAGGGCTTTATTTGGGCCAAGAGTGAATATGGTAAGGGATCAACCTTTACCATTGTGCTCCCTTATGATAAGGATGCAGTGAAAGAAGAAGTATGGGAGGACGAAGTAGAAGACTAGAATGAGTGAAACAGGCTTTAAATACAGTATTTTAGCGTCGGGTTCCAGTGGAAATTCCTTTTATCTGGAAACCCCAAAAAAGAAGCTTTTAGTTGATGCAGGCTTGTCGGGGAAAAAAATTACCAGCCTACTTGCTGAAATTAATCGCAAGCCAGAAGATTTGGATGCCATCTTGATTACGCATGAGCATTCAGACCATATCCACGGTGTGGGTGTTTTGGCTCGTAAATATGGTATGGATCTTTATGCCAATGAAAAGACCTGGCAGGCTATGGAAAATAGCAAGTATCTTGGCAAGGTAGATTCTTCGCAAAAGCATATTTTTGAAATGGGTAAAACCAAAACTTTTGGAGATATTGATATCGAGAGTTTTGGTGTGAGTCATGATGCAGTCGCACCGCAGTTCTATCGCTTTATGAAGGATGATAAGAGTTTTGTCCTTTTGACCGATACAGGTTATGTTAGTGACCGTATGGCAGGGATTGTCGAAAATGCGGATGGCTATCTTATCGAGTCCAACCACGATGTAGAGATTTTGCGAGCAGGTTCTTATGCTTGGCGACTCAAACAACGAATCCTATCGGATCTCGGTCACCTTTCTAACGAAGATGGTGCTGAAGCGATGATTCGGACGCTAGGAAATCGTACTAAGAAAATCTACCTTGGACATCTATCCAAGGAAAACAATATCAAGGAGCTGGCTCACATGACCATGGTCAACCAGTTAGCGCAAGCTGATCTGGGAGTCGGAGTAGACTTTAAGGTTTATGATACTTCACCAGATACCGCAACACCATTGACAGATATATAAAAAGAAGGCGAGGGCCTTCTTTTTTATATCTTTTACAATCCTGCGAAATCTTTGATTTCTTGTGCTGACATTGAAGAGTCACAACGGACATTGATTTGTCCATCCGCAATGTGAACGAAGCCTGGTACAGTTGGGATTCCATAGCGTGAGCGGAATGCTTGCAACTCATTGAGTTGGCTTGGTTCTTCACTGTTGATGAAGTAGATGTGAGCTTTGGTTTCAGCTACGACACCTGCCAAGGTACCAGCAAATTTACGGCAGTAAGGGCAAGTTTTGCGACCAATAAAGAAGGTTGCAGTTTCTTTTTTATCAAGAGCTTCTTGCGCACGCGCTACTGTAGTGACTTCAAGGTCTTTGATATTATCTAAAAATTGTTCCATGAGATTACCTCGCTTTCATTGATATGTCTAGTATGCCATAAAGTTTCTAAAATTGCTTAGATTTGATACGAAAAAAAGATGAGATTGGTTTGTCTCATCTTTTATAGGATTTTATTTTACAAAAGCATTGATTTCTGCTTCGATGTTAGCAATCTTAGCTTGTGATTCTTCGTTAGTTTCACCTACAACTGCAATGTAGAACTTGATTTTTGGTTCTGTACCTGAAGGGCGAACAGCAATCCATGAACCGTCAGCAAGTGTGTATTTCAACACATCACTTGGAGGAGTTGTCAAGTTTGTAACAGTACCGTCAGCAGCAGTAGCAGTTTGAGCTTTAAAGTCTTCTACGACAGTGATAGCTGTTGCGTTCCATTCTTTTGGAGCATTATTGCGGAATTTAGCCATAATCGCTTTGATTTGTTCTGCACCATCGACACCTGAAAGAGTAACAGAGATTGTTTTTTCAGCGTAGTAGCCGTACTCTTTGTAGATTTCTTCGATACCGTCAGCAAGTGTCAAACCACGTGAACGGTAGTAGGCAGCAAGTTCAGCAACGACAAGAACGGCTTGGATTGCATCTTTATCACGTACGAATGGTTTAATCAAGTAACCGAAGCTTTCTTCAAATCCCATCATGTAAGTGTGATTGTGTTTTTCTTCGAATTCTTGGATTTTTTCAGCGATAAATTTGAAACCTGTCAAAACGTTGAACATGGTTGCGCCGTAGCTTTCAGCAATCTTCGTTACCAAGTCAGTTGAAACGATAGATTTACATAGGGCTGCATTTTCAGGAAGAGTTCCAGCGTTTTTGTGGGCTTCCAAGATGTATTTAGCCATGATGGCACCGATTTGGTTACCTGATAGGTTGAGGTAGCTACCATCTTTTTGAAGAACTTCAACACCAACACGGTCAGCATCAGGGTCAGTTGCCACAAGAACGTCTGCACCAACTTGACGACCAAGTTCTTCAGCAAGGGCAAAGGCTGCTTGGCTTTCTGGGTTTGGAGATTTAACAGTTGAGAAGTCTGGGTCAGGAGTTGCTTGTGCTTCAACAACTTGAACTGAGTCAAATCCTGCTTGGGCAAGAGCACGACGAGCCAACATTTCACCAGTACCATGAAGTGGTGTGTAGACAATTTTCATGTCTTTACCAAATTCTTCAATCAAGGCAGGGTTGATGTTCACATCTTTGACTTCCTTAAGGTATTCTACATCGACAGCTTCGCCAATGACTTCAATCAAGCCAGAAACTTTTTCAGCTTCCACATCAGCAACTTCAACTGCAAATGGCTTTTCGATTGCACGGATATAAGTAGTCAAAGCGTCCGCGTCGTGTGGAGGCATTTGTCCACCGTCTTCACCGTAAACCTTGTAACCGTTAAATGGAGCAGGGTTGTGGCTGGCTGTGACCATGATACCTGCGAAACAGTTGAGGTGACGAACTGCAAATGATAGTTCTGGAGTTGGACGAAGGCTTTCAAATACGTAAGATTTGATACCGTGTTTAGCAAGAACTGCCGCAGATTCAAAGGCAAACTCTGGTGAGAAGTGACGGCTATCGTAGGCGATTGCGACACCACGTTCTTTTTCATTTCCACCTTTTGACTCAATCAAACGAGCCAATCCTTCAGTAGCTTGACGAACAACGTAGATGTTGATGCGGTTTGTACCAGCACCAATCAAGCCACGCATACCTGCAGTACCAAATTCAAGATTTGTATAGAAGGCATCTTCCTTAGTTTTTTCGTCCATATTTTCCAAATCTTGGCGAAGGTAGTCAGGAAGCTCCGCAAAATCAACCCATTTCTGGTAATTTTCTTGGTAAGACATTAAAATTCTCCTTTTTGTAAATTGTTTTAACCGTTCACATTATAGCACTTTTTAGCGTTTTAGTAAAACGGTAGCATAATTTTCAGAAAAGTGGTGTCATATGCCGGTTTATCAAGTCTTGAATGCCTTAGGGAAACATGCTATACTGTTTGTATGATTATTTTACAAGCTAATAAAATTGAACGTTCTTTTGCAGGAGAGGTTCTTTTTGATAATATCAATCTGCAAGTTGATGAACGAGATCGGATTGCCCTTGTTGGGAAAAATGGTGCAGGTAAGTCTACTCTTTTGAAGATTTTGGTTGGAGAAGAGGAGCCAACTAGTGGAGAAATCAATAAGAAAAAAGATATTTCTCTGTCTTACCTAGCCCAAGATAGCCGTTTTGAGTCTGAAAATACCATCTACGATGAAATGCTTCATGTCTTTGATGACTTACGTCGGACGGAGAAACAACTGCGTCAGATGGAGTTGGAGATGGGAGAAAAGTCTGGTGAGGATTTAGATAAACTGATGTCGGATTACGACCGTTTATTTGAAAATTTTCGCCAAGCAGGCGGCTTTACCTATGAAGCTGATATTCGAGCGATTTTGAATGGATTCAAGTTTGACGAGTCTATGTGGCAGATGAAAATTGCTGAGCTTTCTGGTGGTCAAAATACTCGTTTGGCACTTGCTAAAATGCTCCTTGAAAAGCCCAATCTCTTGGTCTTGGACGAGCCAACCAACCACTTGGATATCGAAACCATTGCCTGGCTAGAGAATTACTTGGTAAATTATAGCGGTGCCCTCATTATCGTCAGCCACGACCGTTATTTCTTGGACAAGGTTGCGACAATTACGCTGGATTTGACCAAGCATTCCTTGGATCGCTATGTGGGCAATTACTCTCGCTTTGTCGAGCTGAAGGAGCAAAAACTAGCTACTGAGGCAAAAAACTATGAAAAGCAACAGAAGGAAATCGCAGCTCTGGAAGACTTTGTCAATCGCAATATAGTCCGTGCTTCAACGACCAAACGTGCCCAATCTCGCCGTAAACAATTGGAAAAAATGGAGCGTTTGGACAAGCCTGAAACTGGTAAGAAATCAGCAAACATGACCTTCCAGTCTGAGAAAACGTCGGGCAATATTGTCTTGACTGTTGAAAATGCGGCTATTGGCTATGATGGGGAAATATTGTCAGAGCCTATCAACTTAGACCTTCGTAAGATGAATGCTGTCGCCATCGTTGGTCCAAATGGTATTGGGAAATCAACCTTTATCAAGTCTATAGTAGACCAGATTCCTTTTATCAAGGGAGAAAAGCGATTTGGCGCTAATGTTGAGGTTGGTTACTATGACCAAACCCAAAGCAAGCTGACACCAAGTAATACTGTACTGGATGAACTCTGGAATGATTTTAAACTGACGCCAGAAGTTGAAATTCGTAACCGTCTAGGTGCCTTCCTTTTCTCAGGAGATGATGTCAAAAAATCAGTCGGCATGCTGTCAGGTGGCGAAAAAGCTCGTTTGCTTTTGGCTAAATTGTCTATGGAAAACAACAACTTCTTGATTCTGGATGAGCCGACCAACCACTTGGATATTGATAGCAAGGAAGTGCTAGAAAATGCCTTGATTGACTTTGATGGAACTCTTCTATTTGTCAGCCACGACCGTTACTTTATCAATCGTGTGGCAACTCATGTACTGGAATTGTCTGAGAATGGTTCAACTCTCTACCTTGGAGATTATGACTACTATGTTGAAAAGAAAGCAGAAGTAGAAATGATTCAAACTGAGGAAGCTTCAACCAGCAATCAAGCAAAAGAAGCAAGCCCAGTTAATGACTATCAAGCTCAGAAAGAAAGTCAAAAAGAAGTTCGCAAGCTCATGCGACAAATCGAAAGTCTAGAAGCTGAAATTGAAGAGCTAGAAAGTCAAAGTCAAGTCATTTCTGAACAAATGTTGGAAACAAACAATGCCGAAAAACTGATGGAATTGCAGGTTGAGCTGGACAAAATCAGCCACCGTCAGGAAGAAGCTATGCTTGAGTGGGAAGAATTATCAGAGCAGGTGTGAAAGAAGAAAACAGATGGTAGAATTTAAATATTTTAACTCAGAATATAAGAAAGTATCTAATAAGATATTTTCAGACAGTATTGTCTTTTTTAAAGATAATTGGAATGACTATGGTTATTACATTACTTTTCATGTTTATTACTATGATAAGGATTGTAGTGAAAGATACATAGGTAGTTATAGAATTTATGAATCTGAAATAGAACAACAAGAAAATGCAGATGGAATAAAATCTATTTTTGAATTATCTAAAGATGATTTTGATAGGAATCAAAAATATTCTTTAGCTTGTAATATTGAATTCTATCAAAATTTGTATGAAATATGTTTAGAAGATTATAATGATTTTCTTGTAAAAAATAATGATTTAACGATTATAGACTTACCAGAGGAAATAAAAGAGAATGAAGGAGTAAAGAAAGCTCTTTTAAGAAATGATGGGATAACAAAAAGTGAAGATATAATTGATTCTAATAGATTGCTCAAAGAAATCAATTCAGAATTGAATGTTGGTAATTGTGTATCAACGGAGAGTTATAGAAATCTTATTTTTGAATATTTATTGGCAAAATTAAAGGATAATGATATCTCTGATGAGAATAAAAGTTTAGTTTTTAAAATCGTTGAAGGATGTAATTATAATTTTGAATTAATAAATAACCTAGTCAGATATTTTTTAGAAAATCTAAATGATGGTCAACATCAAAATGGTATTGATTTATTACTATCCTTACTTGAAAGGACTAATTTTGATCAGTTAAAGTCGGAACTAGAAACTATTAACAATAAGGATTTAGGAATAATATCAACTAGTGTTAATAAAATTAAGGATAAATTAAGATACTCTCCAACTACAAGCGATGACAGTTTTATTCACTATACTTCCCTAAATACCTTAAAAATACCTTAAAATTTTTGCTTTATAAAACTGATGATAAAAATAATTATCCTAGATTACGGCTTAGCAATGCTAGACAAATGAATGATCCAAATGAAGGATATACGTTTCTCAATCTCATAGGGATTGAGAAAGAGGAATTTCTTGAAACTGATTATGCTACATCGCCGTTTTTCTTTGCATCTATGACACAAACTGGAAATGGACAAAATCTAGATGATAGCCTTCCAATGTGGAAACAATACGGTGATGATGCAAAAGGAATTAATTTAATGTATCATAAAGATTATATTACGAGTTTAATAAGTGATGGTATAGAAATTTTTGAAGTATGTTATGATTTTTCAAAAAAATCTTTAGATGAGGAAATAAAGAATCTAAAATCAGCATTTGAAAATATTGTAAATTATGAAGCCGACAAAAAAAATATATACTTTTCCTCAGCATTGAATTTAATAGATGATATTCGTTATTTATTTAAAGATGCAGATTATAGTTATGAAAATGAATTTAGGATTATTAAATCTTATGAGGGCAAAGAAGATGAAATTATTACTGGCGATAGTTCTAATAGTGTGATTCCTGGTCTATATACTTATATTAACAAAGAACTAAAATATTCAAAAATTAAACTCGGTCCTAAATGTGACGATATTGATTATGTTGCTCCCTATATAAAATTCGTTGATAGAAATATTGAAGTAAGTAAATCACAAATATCTTATCGTTAATTTAAAGTATTTGTTTTTTTAAAAAGGTAATAAATGATGGAACATCTTGGAAAAGTATTTCGTGAATTTCGGACAAGTGGAAATTATTCTTTAAAGGAGGCTGCAGGCGAGTCCTGTTCAACTTCTCAGTTATCTCGCTTTGAGCTTGGGGAGTCTGACCTAGCAGTCTCACGTTTCTTTGAGATTTTGGATAACATTCATGTAACAATCGAAAATTTCATGGATAAGGCTAGGGATTTCCATAATCATGAACATGTTGCCATGATGGGACAAATTGTACCTCTTTACTACTCAAATGATATTGCAGGTTTTCAAAAGCTTCAAAGAGAACAACTTGAAAAGGCTAAGAGTTCGACAAATCCCCTTTATTTTGAGCTGAACTGGATTTTGCTACAAGGTCTGATTTGTCAAAGAGATTCGAGTTATCATATGAAGCAGGATGATTTGGATAAGGTAGCAGATTATCTCTTCAAAACAGAAGAATGGACCATGTATGAGTTGATTCTTTTCGGGAACCTCTATAGTTTCTACGATGTGGACTATGTCACTCGAATTGGAAGAGAAGTTATGGAGAGGGAGGAATTTTACCAAGAGATTGGTCGCCATAAGAGATTAGTGTTGATTTTGGCCCTCAATTGTTACCAGCATTGTTTAGAGCATCTTTCTTTTGACAATGCAAGCTATTTTGAGACTTATACAGAGAAGATTATTGGTAAAGGGATTAAACTGTATGAGCGTAATATTTTCCATTATCTAAAAGGCTTTGCCTTGTACCAAAAAGGACAGTGTAAAGAAGGTTGTAGCAAAATGCAAGAGGCCATGCATATTTTTGATGTGCTAGGTCTCCCAGAGCAAGTAGCCTACTATCAAGAACACTACGAAAAATTTGTCAAAGATTAATTTTCCCAAATAAGGGAAAAAGAAAAAAGCTCCTTTCGATTTTGATACAATAGTTTCAAAATTTGAGAGGAGTTTTTATATGAATCGCTATGCAGTACAGTTGATTAGTCGCGGAGCTGTTAACAAGATAGGGAATATGCTCTATGATTATGGAAATAGTGTCTGGTTGGCTTCCATGGGGACTATCGGGCAGACTGTTTTAGGAATGTATCAGATTTCTGAACTCGTCACATCTATTCTCGTAAATCCTTTTGGCGGAGTCATTTCAGACCGTTTTTCTCGTCGTAGGATTTTAATGGCGACGGATCTTGTTTGTGGGATTCTTTGTCTGGCTATTTCTTTCATAAGGAATGATAGCTGGATGATTGGGGCTTTGATTTTTGCCAATATTGTGCAGGCTATTGCTTTTGCCTTTTCTAGACCTGCAAATAAGGCCATTATCACAGAATTGGTAGAGAAGGATGAACTGGTCCTCTACAATTCTCGTTTGGAGTTGGTGATGCAGGTTGTCAGTGTGAGTTCTCCTGTGCTTTCTTTTCTGGTTTTACAATTTGCAAGTCTTCGCATTACCTTGGTATTAGATGCCCTTAGTTTTTTCCTCGCTTTTGGCTTGGTAGCCTTGCTTCCAAAGAAAGAAGAGAAGACTATGGGTGAGAAGAAACTTACATTCAAAGTTATTTTTTCTGATATCAAGGAGGGAGTTCGCTATATTGTGAAGCAAAAGGAAATCTTCTTTTTGTTAGTCATGGCTTCAAGTGTCAATTTTTTCTTCGCAGCCTTTAATTATCTCCTTCCTTTTTCAAATCAGCTCTATGGAGTTCAAGGTGCCTATGCCACTATTTTAACTATGGGGGCTATCGGATCTATTGTTGGGGCGCTGTTAGCTAGTAAGATTAAAGCCAGTATGGAAATGCTTCTGTTTTTATTGGCTCTGACTGGACTTGGAGTGATGATAATGGGTTTCACCCTCCCCTCCTATCTTGCTTTTTCAGGAAATTTCATTTGTGAACTATTTATGACGATGTTCAATATTCACTTTTTTACTCAGGTACAAACCAAGGTTGAAGGGGAATATCTGGGAAGAGTTCTCAGTTCGATTTATACCTTAGCTATACTTTTTATGCCCCTAGCAACAGGTTTAATGACCTTGCTTCCAAGTATCCATATTTATTCTTTCTTAATTATAGGACTTGGAGTTGTAGTCTTATCTTTCTTAGCTCTCGGATATGTTCGAACTCATTTTGAAAAAGAGACATAAGTTTGCTTGGACTTCAAAAATAATTCCAATCTAAGTGTTTTTTCCGCCCTTCTCGTTTGTGAGGAGGGCTTAGTTTATGGTAAAATGGTCTTATGAATAAAAGAATGAATGAGTTAGTCGCCTTGCTCAATCGCTATGCGACTGAGTACTATACCAGCGATAATCCCTCGGTTTCAGACAGTGAGTATGACCGCCTTTACCGTGAGTTGGTTGAGTTAGAAACTACCTATCCAGATCAAGTGCTAGCAGACAGTCCTACCCATCGTGTTGGTGGCAAGGTTTTAGATGGTTTTGAAAAATACAGTCATCAGTATCCTCTTTATAGTTTGCAGGATGCTTTTTCACGTGAGGAGCTTGAAGCTTTTGATGCGCGTGTTCGTAAGGAAGTGGCTCATCCAACCTATATTTGTGAGTTGAAAATTGATGGCTTATCTATCTCGCTGACTTATGAAAAGGGGATTCTAGTTGCAGGTGCAACACGTGGGGACGGTTCTGTTGGGGAGAATATCACGGAAAACCTCAAGCGTGTTAAGGACATTCCTTTGATTTTGCCAGAAGAACTAGATATCACAGTTCGTGGGGAGTGTTACATGCCACGCGCTTCTTTTGACCAGGTCAACCAAGCTCGCCAAGAAAATGGAGAGACTGAATTTGCCAATCCTCGTAATGCAGCGGCAGGAACCTTGCGTCAGTTGGATACAGCAGTAGTTGCCAAGCGTAATCTTGCGACTTTCCTCTATCAAGAAGCCAGCCCTTCAACTCGTGATAGTCAAGAAAAGGTTTTGAAGCACCTTGAACAACTAGGTTTTGTGGTCAATCCTAAGCGAATCTTGGCTGAAAATATAGATGAAATCTGGGATTTTATTCAAAAAGTAGGACAGGAACGGGAAAACCTGCCTTATGATATCGATGGAGTGGTAATCAAGGTAAACGACCTAGCAAGCCAAGAAGAACTTGGTTTTACCGTTAAGGCTCCAAAGTGGGCAGTAGCCTACAAGTTTCCTGCTGAGGAAAAAGAAGCTAAACTCTTATCAGTTGATTGGACAGTTGGCCGTACGGGTGTTGTAACTCCGACTGCCAATCTGACACCTGTTCAGCTTGCTGGTACAACTGTTAGTCGTGCTACCCTGCACAATGTGGATTATATTGCTGAAAAAGATATCCGCAAAGATGATACAGTTATCGTCTATAAGGCTGGAGACATCATCCCTGCCGTTTTACGTGTGGTAGAGTCCAAACGGCTTTCTGAAGAGAAACTAGATATTCCAACAAACTGCCCAAGTTGTGACTCTGACTTGTTGCATTTCGAAGATGAAGTGGCCCTGCGTTGTATCAATCCACGTTGCCCTGCTCAAATCATGGAAGGTTTGATCCACTTTGCTTCTCGAGATGCTATGAATATTACAGGACTTGGTCCATCTATTGTTGAGAAGCTTTTTGCTGCTAATCTGGTTAAGGATGTTGCGGATATTTATCGTTTGAAAGAAGAAGATTTCCTCCTTTTAGAGGGGGTCAAGGAAAAGTCCGCTTCTAAACTGTATCAAGCCATCCAAGCATCTAAGGAAAATTCTGCTGAAAAACTCTTGTTTGGTTTGGGGATTCGTCATGTCGGAAGTAAGGCCAGTCAGCTCTTACTCCAACATTTCCATTCAATCGAAAATCTGGCTCAGGCAGATCCAGAGGAAGTGGCTAGTATTGAGAGTCTGGGTGGTGTGATTGCCAAGAGTCTTCAGACTTACTTTGCTACAGAAGGCTCTGAAATTCTCCTAAGAGAATTGAAAGAAGCTGGGGTCAATCTGGACTATAAAGGTCAGACTGTAGTGGCAGATGCGGCCTTGTCAGGTTTGACAGTTGTATTGACTGGAAAATTGGAACGACTCAAGCGCTCAGAAGCTAAAAGCAAACTCGAAAGTCTAGGTGCCAAGGTAACAGGCAGCGTTTCTAAAAAGACCGACCTCGTCGTTGCAGGAGCAGATGCTGGAAGTAAACTGCAAAAAGCACAAGAACTTGGTATCGAAGTTCGAGATGAAGCTTGGCTAGAAAGCTTGTAATAATCGTTTAAAATAAGAGTTTAGATAATATAACTATGTTTGTTAGTCGTGACAAAATTGGTCAAGAATTTATTAGTGAAACAGAAACAAATTAAAAAAGGAAAAATAAAAAATGTTTAATTACCCTATGCGCATTCATTACCATCGCAAGAATGGAGAATACGACACTTGCTCCTTTGTAAAAAGTCAGGATCAACGAATTGATTTGCTGACCTACAAAGAAGATTATTTTGGCGCCTTATTTAGTTTTGAACACCCAAGTTCCCATGCCTTAGAAAGCTTAAATTTTGTGGTTCATACAGGACAAACCAGTAAAGAATATGCAATCCGTTTCAATCACTACCCTCTTTTAACAGAGGTCTGGATTTTGGAAGGGGATGATAGGATTTATTATTCTGAAAATCCTGCTATTGCCAGTCCTTTCTATAAAAATCAAAATCCTTTCGCTTTCGATAAAGCTATTAATAGCGCTAGTTTTGACCATCATTGGGGTTATCAGGGTGAACTAGGTTGCCAAGTAGAGGACAATCAGGCTCATTTTTCCCTTTGGGCTCCAACAGCGACAGAAGTGCAGGTTTTCGTTTATGAATCAGCTACTAATGATGCACCTGTTTGGAAGACTTTTGATATGGAGAGAGGCAATAGCTACTCTTATAATCATAAAGATAATACAATCGGTGTTTGGAGTTTGGATGTTGAGGAAGATTTGACTGGTAAGGCTTATCAGTATCAAGTCCAATTCCCTCATCATCAAAGTCTTACTCGCGACCCGTACACCATTGCGACCAGTCCCGATGGCAAACGTTCAGCTATCCTGAGTCATGAAGAAAAGCAAGTTGAAAACTTTGAGGTTAAGCACGGTTCTGATGCTACTTGGCGCTTGGCAAATCCATGTAAGGCAGTTATTTGTGAAATGCACATTCGTGATTTGACCAAATCACCGACCTCAGGTGTGGATGAACATCTTCGAGGAACTTTCTTGGGTGCTGCTCAGACTGGAACGGTTAACCAGTACGGCCAGTCAACTGCTTTTGATTACATCAAGAAGTTGGGCTACAATTATGTTCAGTTGCAACCAATTGCAGACCGTCACAAAGAATATGATGCGGATGGGAATGCAACCTACAACTGGGGTTATGACCCACAAAACTATAACGCACCAGAAACCAGCCTTTCAACTAATCCAGATGATCCAGCTCAGGTCATTCGTGATTTGAAGACCATGGTTCAAGCTTATCATGATGCGGGTATTGGTGTCATTATGGACGTGGTCTATAACCATACCTTCTCAGTTGTTGATGCACCTTTCCAAACAACAGTCCCTGATTACTATTACCGTATGAATCCAGATGGTACCTTCCAGAATGGAACGGGTGTTGGAAATGAAACTGCCAGTGAACACGAAATGTTCCGCAAGTATATGATTGATTCTCTTCTATACTGGGTGCAAGAATATAATATTGACGGCTTCCGTTTTGACTTGATGGGGATTCATGATGTTAAGACCATGCAGATGATTCGCCAGAGCTTGGATGAAATCGATCCAAACATTATCCTCTATGGAGAAGGATGGGATATGGGTACAGGTCTTGCCCCATATGATAAGGCTAAGAAAGACAATGCCTACCAGATGCCAAATATCGGTTTCTTTAATGACAATCAGCGTGATGCTGTTAAAGGTGGAGAAGTTTATGGTGCTATCAAGTCAGGTTTTGTCAGTGGTGCTGCGACAGAGCCAATTCTTGCCAAAGCAATCCTAGGCAGTCGTGAATTAGGAACCTATACACATCCAAATCAAGTACTTAACTATGTGGAAGCCCATGACAATTACAATCTTCACGATTTATTGGCAACTCTTCATCCAGACCAAAGTTCAGAGCAAATCATGCGCAAGGTCGAAACTGCCACAGCCATGAATCTGCTCATGCAAGGGATGGCCTTTATGGAAATCGGTCAAGAATTTGGTCGTACCAAACTAGTTGCGACTGGTGAAAATGGTGAGTTGACCCATGATGATAGAGAGCGTGCTATGAATAGCTATAATGCTCCAGACAGTGTGAACCAAGTAAACTGGGACTTGATTAATGAGCGCCAAGACAGTATTGAATTTATTCGTCAGATGATTCGATTGAAGACAGAAACCAGTGCCTTTTCTTACCCTACTTATGAAGAAATTTACCATCATGTCTTTGTTCATTCAGCCCACGAACATAGTGGTTGGATTGTCTATGAGATTCATGGGGAAGAACACTTATTAGTTGTCTTTAATGCTAAAGGGCAAGACTTCCAGTTTGAAAATGCTGGAAATCTAGAACTCTTGGTGACCAACAGCCATTTAGCTGATAAAGACACGGTTGGTGGCGTTAGCGCCAGCGTCTTTAAAGTTTTGTAGAATTTTACAATTTAAATGCATTTACAGTGATTTATCTCTTAAAAACAATAAAATCAGGAAATTCATCTCCTGATTTATTTTTTTACTTAAAATTATTTTTTTTGTTAGCAAAATAACGAACTTTATGATAGTATTGTAAAAAAACAATTCGTTTTCAAAGTGTTTCTGAAAATTTCTTGATTTACAAGTGAATACATCAGTGAATTTGTTGAAGGCTTTCAAAAGAATTTTTAGCAAATATAGTAATTTACTTGAATCTTATCTAAAAAGATAGTATAATAAAACTATAGAAAACGCTTACAAAAAATAGGAGGGTGTATGGATAGGAAAAAAGCTTTAGAAACTTTTATGACAGGTGAGAATTTTCACCTCCAGCACTATCTGGGAGCGCATAGGGAAGAAAAAGCTGGTGAGTCTGGCTATACTTTCCGAGTTTGGGCACCCAATGCTCAGGCAGTTCACTTGGTAGGGGATTTCACCAATTGGGTTGAAAATCAAATTCCGATGGAACGGAATGAATTTGGAGTTTGGGAAGTCTTTACCAGCCTTGCTCAAGAAGAACAAATTTATAAGTATCATATCACACGTGCAAATGGTCATCAGCTGATGAAGATTGATCCTTTGGCTGTACGGTATGAGGCACGACCTGGGACTGGTGCTATTTTAACAGATATTCCAGAAAAGAAATGGAAGGATGGACTTTGGTTAGCTCGTAGAAAACGCTTGAGCTTTGAAGAGCGTCCTGTCAATATTTATGAGGTCCACGCTGGGTCATGGAAGAGAAATCCTGATGGCACACCTTATAGTTTTACTCAATTGAAAGATGAACTCATTCCTTACTTGGTTGAGATGAACTATACTCACATTGAGTTTATGCCCTTGATGTCCCACCCTCTCGGTTTGAGTTGGGGCTATCAGCTTATGGGTTACTTTGCTTTAGAGCATGCCTATGGTCGTCCTGAAGAGCTTCAAGATTTTGTTGAGGAATGTCACTTAAACAATATAGGCGTTATTGTAGACTGGGTACCTGGTCACTTCACTATTAATGATGATGCTTTAGCCTATTATGATGGGACGCCTACTTTTGAATACCAAGACCATAATAAGGCTCATAACTACGGTTGGGGAGCACTCAATTTTGACCTTGGAAAGAATGAAGTCCAGTCTTTCTTGATTTCTAGTATTAAGTTTTGGATTGACTTTTACCATCTAGATGGTATTCGTGTGGATGCGGTTAGCAACATGCTCTATCTTGACTACGATGATGCTCCATGGACACCTAATAAAGATGGTGGTAATCTCAACTACGAGGGATATTATTTCCTTCAACGTTTGAATGATGTCATTAAACAAGCTCATCCAGATGTGATGATGATTGCAGAAGAAAGCTCATCTGCAACACAGATTACTGACACCAAGGATTCAGATGGTCTTGGCTTTGATTATAAATGGAATATGGGTTGGATGAATGATATCCTCCGATTCTACGAAGAAGATCCGATTTATCGTAAATACGACTTTAACCTGGTGACTTTCAGCTTTATGTATGTCTTCAAGGAGAATTATCTCCTACCATTCTCGCATGACGAAGTGGTTCATGGAAAGAAGAGTATGATGCACAAGATGTGGGGAGATCGCTACAATCAATTCGCAGGCTTGCGCAATCTCTACACTTACCAAATTTGTCACCCAGGTAAAAAATTGCTCTTCATGGGTAGTGAATATGGGCAATTCCTAGAATGGAAATCTGAAGAACAGTTGGAATGGTCTAATATAGAAGATCCAATGAATGCTAAGATGAAGTATTTCACTTCTCAGCTAAACCAGTTTTACAAAGACCACCGCTGTCTGTGGGAAATTGATACCAGCTATGATGGTATTGAAATCATTGATGCGGATAATCGAGACCAGAGTGTTCTGTCCTTCATCCGTAAGGGTAAAAAGGGCGACATGTTAGTCTGTGTCTTTAATATGGCACCTGTTGAACGAAAAGATTTTACAATCGGCCTTCCTGTTGCAGGTATTTATCAGGAAGTATGGAATACTGAGTTAGAAGAGTGGGGAGGTGTCTGGAAAGAACACAATCAAACTGTTCAAACGCAAGAAGGACTATGGAAGGATTATGAGCAGACCTTGACTTTTACCTTACCTGCTATGGGAGCTAGTGTATGGAAAATCAAGCGTCGCTTGAAATCTGATAAAACTGTCACAAGTAAAAACCAAAAAGGAGTAGAAAATGAAGAATGAAATGTTAGCTTTGATTCTTGCTGGTGGGCAAGGAACTCGTCTCGGTAAACTTACTCAAAGCATCGCAAAACCAGCTGTGCAATTTGGTGGGCGCTACCGTATCATTGACTTTGCTCTTTCAAACTGTGCCAACTCAGGCATCAACAATGTTGGAGTCATTACACAGTATCAACCACTTGCTCTCAACAATCATATTGGAAATGGTTCAAGTTGGGGTCTAGATGGGATTAATTCTGGTGTCTCTATCCTTCAACCTTATTCTGCAAGTGAAGGAAATCGTTGGTTTGAGGGGACTAGTCACGCTATTTACCAAAATATTGATTATATCGACAGTGTCAATCCTGAGTATGTTTTGATTCTTTCGGGTGACCATATCTATAAGATGGATTATGATGCCATGCTCCAGTCTCATAAGGATAATAATGCCAGCCTGACAGTAGCTGTTCTTGATGTTCCTCTTAAAGAAGCAAGTCGTTTTGGTATCATGAATACCGATGCTAACAATCGTATTGTAGAATTTGAAGAAAAACCAGCTCAACCTAAATCTACAAAGGCTTCTATGGGGATTTACATTTTTGATTGGCAACGTCTGCGCAATATGTTAGTAGCTGCTGAAAAGAGCAATGTGGATATGTCAGACTTCGGTAAAAATGTCATTCCAAATTACCTTGAGTCAGGTGAAAGTGTCTATGCTTACGAATTTAATGGTTACTGGAAAGATGTTGGTACTATTGAGTCGCTTTGGGAAGCGAACATGGAGTACATTTCTCCAGAAAATGCCTTGGATAGCCGTAACCGTCAATGGAAGATTTACTCAAGAAACTTAATTTCACCACCAAACTTCCTTGGTGCCAATGCTCATGTGGAAGACTCATTAGTTGTAGACGGATGTTTTGTTGATGGAACGGTTAAACATTCTATCCTTTCGACAGGGGCGCAAGTTCGTGAAGGTGCAGAAGTTGTTGATTCAGTTATCATGAGTGGAGCTATTATTGGACACGGGGCTAAAATCAAACGTGCTATTATTGGTGAAGGTGCAGTTATTTCTGATGGTGTCGAAATTGATGGAACAGAAGAAGTACAAGTTGTAGGATATAATGAAGTAGTGGGGGTAGCAACAGATGAAGATTGATAAATATTCTGCCATTTTAGGAAACACAGTTGGTTTTCATGATATGTCAACATTGACAGACCACCGTCCAGTAGCTAGTTTGCCATTTGGCGGTAAATATCGTTTGATTGACTTCCCACTCTCAAGTCTTGCCAATGCTGGTGTTCGCAGTGTTTTTGGTATTTTTCAGCAGGATAATATTAGTTCTGTTTTTGACCATATCCGTTCAGGGCGTGAGTGGGGCTTGTCCACTCTTCTTAGTCACTATTATCTAGGGATTTATAATACACGCGTTGAGAGTAGTACAGTAGGAAAAGAATATTACCAACAGTTGCTCACTTATTTAAAACGCTCTGGGTCAAACCAAACAGTTTCACTCAACTGTGATGTTTTGATTAACATTGATTTGAACCAAGTGTTTCACCTTCATAACACAACGAAGGGGCCTATTACAGTTGTCTATAAGAAACTTCCTAAGAAAGATATTTCAGAAGTAAACGCAATCTTGGAAGTAGATGAAACAGACCATGTTCGTTCTCATAAACTATTTGATAGTAAATCAACAGATGAAGTTTATAATATGTCCACAGATATTTTTGTCGTTGATACACCGTGGTTGATTGAACGTTTGGAAGAAGAATCTAAAAAAGAACATCCAGAGAAATTGCGCTATGTTTTACGGGATTTAGCTGCCAAAGAAGGGGCTTTTGCCTACGAGTACACAGGCTACCTTGCAAATATTCACTCTGTAGAGTCTTATTACCAAGCTAATAAAGATATGCTTGAATCTCAAAAATTCTACTCTCTCTTTACTCCAAACCAAAAAATTTATACAAAGGTTAAGAATGAAGAACCAACTTACTATGCCAATACATCTAAGGTAAGTACTTCTCAGTTTGCTTCTGGTAGTATCATTGAAGGTCAAGTGGCTAATTCTGTTCTATCACGTAATATTCATGTCCATAAGGATAGCTTGGTTAAAGATAGCCTGCTCTTCCCTCGTGTTGTTATTGGAGAAGGAGCTCAGGTAGAATATGCTATCTTGGACAAGGGTGTTGAAGTTGAGCCTGGTGTTGTGATTCGAGGCACTGCAGAACATCCAGTTGTCGTTAAGAAAGGTAGCAAAGTAATAGAGGATATTCATTCATGAAAATTTTATTTGTAGCAGCAGAGGGTGCCCCCTTTTCAAAAACAGGTGGTTTGGGAGATGTCATTGGTGCTCTTCCCAAATCACTAGTAAAAGCGGGACATGAAGTGGCAGTTGTTTTACCCTACTATGACATGGTAGAGGCTAAGTTTGGAAATCAGATTGAAGATGTTCTTCATTTTGAGGTGAATGTTGGTTGGCGCAGACAGTACTGTGGAATTAAGAAAACAGTACTAAATGGTGTGACCTTCTACTTTATTGACAACCAATATTATTTCTTCCGTGGCCATGTTTACGGTGATTTTGACGATGGGGAACGCTTTGCCTTTTTCCAACTCTCTGCTATTGAGGCTATGGAAAGAATTGACTTTATCCCTGACCTTCTCCATGTTCATGATTACCATACAGCCATGATACCATTCTTGTTAAAGGAAAAATACCGTTGGATTCAAGCTTATCAAGGAATTAAAACTGTTTTAACCATTCATAATTTGGAATTCCAAGGACAATTCTCAGAAGGAATGTTATGGGATTTGTTTGGAGTTGGCTTTGAACGTTACGCTGATGGCACCCTTCGCTGGAACAACTGTCTGAACTGGATGAAGGCAGGTATTCTCTATGCTGACCGTGTTTCAACCGTTTCGCCTAGCTATGCTTATGAGATTATGACCAGTCAGTTCGGATGTAACTTGGATCAGATTCTTCGAATGGAGTCTGGTAAAGTTTCTGGTATCGTGAATGGGATTGATGCTGATCTGTATAATCCTCAGACGGATGCCCTATTAGATTATCATTTTAATCAGGACGATTTGTCTGGAAAAGCCCAGAATAAGGCAAAATTACAAGAGAGAGTTGGCTTGCCAGTTAGAGCTGACGTTCCACTGGTGGGAATTGTTTCTCGTTTGACACGTCAAAAAGGTTTTGATGTGGTGGTTGAAAGTCTGCACCATATCTTGCAAAATGATGTTCAGATTGTTCTTTTGGGAACTGGCGATCCAGCATTTGAAGGGGCTTTCTCATGGTTTGCTCAGATTTACCCAGACAAGCTATCAGCAAATATCACTTTTGATGTCAAACTTGCTCAAGAAATCTACGCTGCTTGTGACCTCTTCCTCATGCCAAGTCGTTTTGAACCATGTGGCTTGTCTCAAATGATGGCTATGCGTTACGGAACCTTGCCATTGGTCCATGAAGTTGGTGGCTTGCGAGATACAGTTCGCGCTTTCAATCCAATCGAAGGAAGCGGTACTGGCTTTAGCTTTGACAACCTATCTCCTTATTGGTTAAATTGGACTTTCCAAACAGCTTTGGACTTGTATAGAAACCATCCTGATGTTTGGAGAAATTTACAAAAACAAGCTATGGAGTGTGATTTCTCATGGGATACAGCTTGCAAGTCATATCTTGACTTGTACCATAGTTTAGTTAATTAATAGATAAAATCGTATGATGACTTCATACGATTTTTAGGTACGACGGGCATGTCGTACATCTGAGGTGTAAGTCCTCCGTGGGCACCCGCT
>NZ_CAUQCJ010000017.1:0-35054 GCF_963516515.1 uncultured Streptococcus sp.
TATCAGATTAACTTCCACTTGGATTAGTGGTGGAAGTTAGTTTGGGAATTTACCACTGTCATTAAAGTTTAATTTTCCCAAAAACTTGCTACCATCTCATCCACTATACATATTTTACTATAACATTTCTGTTCGTAAAGCCACGATTTCTCTATTCCTTCCTCTGACGATTCTGATTTCCAGCACCAGGCTTAGAATGGCTATTATTTTCACGGTTATCTGGCGTCAAATCTCATATATCCGATATACCTGTCATACTCAAAATAGCTCTCTACACCCAAGGAACTATTTATCATATAATGTAACAGTTCTAGCACCTTGTATTTTTTCAACTTTCAATAGCTTAATGGGGGTTTGGTTCATTTCATAGTGTTTTGCACTACGCCCTTCTGGCAACTCAGCCTGTATTTTTCTTCTAAAAACTGAAACAGGATAGCAAATATCAGTGTTCTTAACCTTCTTATCATATTTATCAAACAAAAAATAAAATTCTTTATCTCTATGTTGAAAATGCAATAAATACTTTGCTTTAATCTTCGACCCAATTTTATTTGGGTCAAAATAATACAATCCCTTTAAATTAACACTTATATTTTCTAGCATCGTATAAATTAAATTCAGAGAAGTTGCTCTAGATAAAAATGCAGCCTTATGCTGAGATGTATCTTTATCTAAATCATAAAAAGTGATATGATTCCCCAAAATTTGGTTATATATCCTCTGAGCCCCATTACCATTGAAGCACTTAACTTTATCTATTCCTTTTAGTTTGTGTAAACCTATAAGATGATGAAAATTTGGTTCCGTGAAGCTTAATTCAATATATTTTTCTATAGTCTGTTTGGAGACAGTTTGAGTGATAGTAAATTTGTATTGAGTATCCATCAATGTTCTGTAACTAAGAATTAAATTTCTTAACATACTGTACCTTTTCTCAAAAAAATAAAGAGGCTATTTACACCTCTTCCTACGATATATTTATTCATCTGCTTGCGGAAAATATATAAAACCCAAATAAGCCTATCTACAAACTACTGACCAAAGCAGACCGACCAGTAATTCCTTGGCTACGCTAAAAGCGATAGTTTTGTTCTACAGTTTTTATTATATTAGATTCTTAACAATTTGTCAAACAAAATCAAAAAGTTGCTTATTAGTTAGGAACGAAGCAAATCTAGTAATTCGTCATTGATTTTTTTATAATATCCAAAATAATAATCTTCAATATCAAATGTATCCTGAAGGACAAAACGTAAGTTATCTATTGTTTGGTTCAATTTTTTAGAATTAACTAATTTACCATCGATTTCTGATAGTCCATGTGCAACTTTGTTCCGCTCACTATTTAAACTGGTAATAACCTTAAGCGACTTAAGTAAGTCAGGAGAGGCTTGATAAAAAGTTAAAATATTTTCATAAGATAAAAGGTTTAAGGTTGATTGAGGTGAATAAATTCTTTCCTCTTCATTTTCTATTCCTTTTGCTTTTTTAAATTCTAAATCAATAAAATCTAAAATCTTCTCAAAATCTTTGTATTCTTCATTTAATTTTGGTAAGGCCCCATCGTATTTGATTAAATCAGGATAATCTCTTTTGATCTTTTCTTCGATGATAAATTCAACATAAGACTTTGATTTGATTAAGACATCTGCTACTTGTCCTCTCTCTTTCAAGACTTCTATCATTAAAAAGTAATTAAGGGCTTTCTTCTCAACATCTGTCAATGGATAGTCTTGAATATCTTTTAAAATAGCTTGTGTTTTAAATACTTTTACAAAGTCATTTAGAGTCGCTCGTAAAAAAGATAATTTCTTTTTAGAAAGTAAGTTATTGTATTCTTTTTTTGTAACGATTTCTTCTGCGGCAAGATAATCATAGGAAGCTATCAGATTTCTTAAATGACGTTTGATTAAAGATTGATTAAATTTTTCAGCCTCATCTTTAATGGTACGATCTTCGTAATCCTTTTGGTTATCCTCGTTCTCGTTAAAAAGCTTCTGTTCACCTTCACTTGAAAGTGGCACATACTGTCTATTTGCTGATTTGTTAGGAGTTGCAACCTGGATAGCCTGAGTATTATAATCTTTGATTCGATTGAGGGCAAATAGAGCCGAAATAATCTGAGGCGTTCCCGAAGATAAGTTTAAGATCAATTGATGATTAGTTCCAGAATATTTTTCAACAATCTGTCCCATAACCTCATACATTTTATCAAATAGATAAACCTCATCATTTTTTAAAATCGTTGACTCAATCATCACTTCAGGATGATAATCTTCTATGGAAAAAATAGCTTTCTCAATGAGATCTTGCTTAATCAGCATTTCCTCACTATAAACCAAAACAATCTGCTCTGGTCTATAAGTGCGAGCAATATGTAACAAAGCAGCATCTCGATTATGACTAATTGGATCTGTCGTTCCCACTGCTGATATTAAAATGTTCAAACTTTCACCTCGTTACTTTAATAATTCCAATAATTCCTTATTTAATTCTTTATAGAAATTGAAATCTTTTTCATTAAATTGATACTGTTCTTTAACTAAAGCCTTGAGATTTTTTAAGACGGATCCTAACTGACGTAATTCTTCCGATTGCAATGGATCCAATCTATGAGCCAATGTATTTCGCGAAGTGTTCATGTTAATCATCGGTTTAATTTGATTATATAAAGTCCACTCTCTTTTTTCTTTGAGAATTTTACTATAATCCCAAATTCCCAAGAAATATTTTTCTGATTCATCTACATATCTATCCAATAATCCTGGATAACGGTTATCAATATAATCTTCCAAGATAAATTCAGTCAAGGTTTTAATTCTAATAAGCCCTTCACTATAATTACCACGTTCTTTTTGTAAATCAATGGTCAAATAGGCATTTAATACTTTTTTCTGTTCTTCACTCCATTTTTTCTTTTGGAGGAGTTGAGGTACATCTTGCCTATCTAATGAATCCACAATATCTTGTAACCTTTTGCGACAGTCTTTTAAACCAGGGAAGTCAGGCAATTGATTTGCTAACTCTAAACTAGCTTTATAATCATATTTAGTAATAAAATCACGAATAGTTTTCTTCATTAAATCCTGACTAAATTTCTCCGCACTATCTTCCAAAGTACGATCCACAAACTGATCGGTACTATCTTCATTTAATGAAATCAAATCATCAATATCTTCACTTATATCATGTTTATCTTCTGTATTTGGCCCCTTTTGTGGAGAAGCAACTTGAACTGCTTTGACATTGATACCACTCAAACGGTTGATAATAAAAAGAGCAGCGCATATCTGTGGTGTCCCACTAGAAAGATTCAAAATAAATTCATCTTCTTTTGAGTAACATTCATTAATTATTTTTGAGAATTCATCATACATTTTATCGAAAATAAAGACATCCTCACCAATAATTATTTTTTCATGAATAATAATTTCTGGTCTATAGTTTTCAGATATAGAGAAAAGAACTTTATTATTTCGCTCTTTATTAGGAAGCATCTTATCAGAATACACAATAATAATTTTATCTGGACGATACTTTCTTGCAATATGAACCAGAGCACCATCATGAAATCCTCTAATCGGATCGGAATCACTAACAGCGGATATCAAAATTTTCATTGTAAAATCTCCCTAATCATGAAATTAGCTTTCCCCATCTCATAGAAGGAATCGCTATTAATGATCAATTTCCGTTCTCCTTTATTGGTTTTAATGCTCTTGTCCGGCGCTTTCGTCAGTTTCAAAACACCTTTTCCAACCATCTTAGTCTTCATTCGACTATACCGTTTTTGTAAGATTCCATCCGCTTGTTCAAACAAGGTCTTTGTCCAAGCTCCACTTCCAGCTCCTAAATAGATAGGATATTGAAGATTTGGTTGAATTTTATTTTCAGGAAAATCTGATAAGAAAAAGTTTTTATATTCTTTGTAGAGGGCTTGCGCTCTCTGACCTAATTCCTCAATTAGGATTCCAGCTTCCTTAGTAGTTGTAGTAATGGTGAAATTGATTTTAGTTAAGGGTGCGATTGCTTCCCTGTATAAAGGAAGAGGCTTGACAGTTAGTGATTTAGCAGAATAATCCCATTTTTGAACTAGAATAATCTGCTCATTGTTAAATGGCTCACTATCACTAACACGAATCGCATGAAACAAGTCATTAAATTCTTGCCCCTTTTTTGCTCCCCATGGAATCATTTTTTTGTTTTCTTTAGGACTTCTCCCATGAAAATCAACTGCATTCTTATTGTTCCAGTCAGGATTGGTGTTCATTAAAATAGTTCGAATAGCTCCCTTCAAGGAACTACCCGGAATATAGGGCTTCCCAAAGGCATCCCTCATAAATTTTGCTACTTCATTTATAGAACCGGATCTGGGGTTCTGGTTGTTCTTTTCTGTTTCCAGACCAGTTTCAGTAATGGTATAGCCACCAAAGGAACGTTCACTAATTCTATTGTCATTTAAGAAAGAAATCAAGCGATTATTCCTAGCACTTGGTTTTGTTTCCTGAAGAAATTGTTCAAACTTTCTATCCAGTCCCTTTTCAATCATCCGATTGTAAAACTTACCCATATCTGGGAAATAATAGCGACGATTCTCATAGATGAATTCTCGTGAAGTGTATTTCTCACCACTCCCAATATGAATGGGGGCCATAGCTAATAAGCTAATTTGAAAAACTCTATAGTCCGTTTTCATCCTTTTACCTCCATTTTCAAAAATAGGGGTTTGGCATAATTGAAGACAGCATGGGGAAAATCAAGCGGTCTTACATCAACAATTTGCCCTGCAAAGGTTTCAAAAAAGGTCGATCCAGCAGTAAATTTAAATAAGTCTTGTTTACGATAATTTTGGTTAGACACTGTACTAAAAGCAAAACCACTTGATTTGATTACAAGATAAGAACCTTGATCCATAGCCCTTGGAAGATCCTCGTCTGTTGGTAAAGAAGTCGTCAGAGTCATCACATTTCCTTGATAGGAACGAGTCAGACGACTCTCAAGATTTTCAGGAACTTCTTTGATAGTCAAATCAAAACGACCATAGCCACTTGAGCGTTTTCCTCCAATACCAGAGAACTGCAAGCTAGTCATCATCTCATCAAGCAGTGGTGACTCAGTCGCTAATACATAGAGGGCTGTATCATGCAAAAATCGGGTAGTTGCAACTTGGTAAAGCGCTCCATCAACATGGGGTTGATTCTTTGTTACGATATTAGTAACAGCATGCTCCTCATCTTCAAACAAGGCACCGTTGACATAATGATCAAAATTTTCTAGAGGGATAAATTGTAGTTTTTTTGCTAACTTAGCTTGCCGACGTACTTCCTTGACATCCTTATCTAAATCAACTTGGTCAAATTTTGGAAATCCGATGGGCTTCGGTAAGAATGGGCGGGCCTTATAAGGGAAGGCATCCGTTAGAACAAAATCATCCTGATTTGCTAAGGATAAAAACTCATCTAATCGTCCCATCTTATTGGCTTCAATCACAAGAGCGGAAAATAAACGGTCTGCCGAAAAAGTCATTTTTGAACTATCCAGAGTTCCTGCTCCAAAATGGGCAGAATCAAAGTCCATGATATACATCTTATAGGTCATATTAGACCTCCGCAGATAGTAGTTTGTTTAATGCATCAAGGTTATAAGTCCCAAAAACAGTCGTCGCTTTTAGATTTTCAAAACTAACTTTACCATAGCCACGAGAACCTGAGCCACCTAGATAGTCTAACTCAAGAAGTTTTAATCCATCTAAAATGACTTTAAAATCTTCTTCCACTTGTGCTTGACTCTCATCTGTAATTTCATAAATCAACTCAAATGCAAAAGCACTTCTACGGATGGCACGTTCAATTTGTCTCGGATTTGCTTCAGCAGTAATACGGTCAATAGTATTTTCAAATTTAACTTCAGTATAACTCTTGACACCTAAAGAATCTAACTCTTCCTTGTTAATTAAGAAGGCATCTCTGAAAATGAGTCGTCCTATTTTATAGCGGTCGTCTGAACTGTTTCCAAATAAACGACTAAGAATTTCTCCATCTTCTCCTGGTTTCTTAGCTAGTCGATCATTATGAACTTTTGCAAGAAGAGTGCGCATTTTTCCCTTTATACTTGAACCAGGAATAATCGGTAAGTTTGTAATTGGGTCTTTGATGACTGGTGAATCAATAGCTCCAATGGCAGCAAAGGCATTACTTGTTCCAATATGGAGTCCTGTTTCTAGACGAATTTGTGCTGTTAGTTTAATTTTAGCAAATGCCATTAATCTTTTCCTCCATAAAATTTGAAATAAGCTACTAGTGCTTCCATATAACGACAGAAACGTTGGAGACTTTCCTTATTATTGATTTCTTTTAAAATATCTAAAATTTCAGCCTTTTTCACCAAGTCTTTAACTGCAGTTTCTCGGCCTGATTGATATACAAACTGCACTCTCAAATAGGCAATTTTGTCGGCTAGCGCCTCATAATCTCTAACCTTACTTTCATCAAAAAGGGTACTTGTCAAGCTTAGTAAGTTTCTTATTTTGCTAGTTGTCAAAAGGAATGCATCAGGGTTTCTAAAATCTCTAGTGTTTCGATTCAATGATTTGATAACATTTTCTGCCTTATCTACATAATTGTCATCTGTTAAAGTAGCCATGTATTAATCCTTTCTAATCTCATAAATATAAAGAAGTAAAGCTAATTCTGCTTCATTTCGTACCGTTTCACTGCCTGTGTACCAAGTAAAGAATAGGTCCTTAAATTCTTTAAATTCTGTTTTACTTTCTCTTGGTGTTAGATCTTCTAAACGCGTTAAGTAATAGGCTAAGCGAGCTACATTCATTCGGTCATAGTTACGAAGAAGTTCTACTAACTTATAAACGAAACTCTTTCCTCGTTCATCCTGAATACTAAAGTAATGTCTAATCTTTTCCAGTTTTCCTTTGTAGATATGATTTATAAATTGATCAAACTTAAAGGTATAAGCTTTATCAAACAAAGAAATACTATCCTTATCATTATCCTTGGCTGCTCCTTCCAGCTTGCCTGTTTCTTCAGCCATGATACTAACCGGAGTTTTATCTGGGAAAAGTCCGATACCTGCTGATAGGGTTAATTTACCATTCGTCCACTTGATAAATTGTTGGCGCAAGGTAATCGTAAATGCGATAATATCTTGCCATGAACCAAGGGCGAATACATCATCTCCACCAGCATAGATAATCGATATTTTTTTGTCCTTAGCGAATTGATTGATATAAACCTTAAAGAAGAGACTCATACTTCTTGAGAAGGTTGCTGAACGAGCTAAAGTATTGTATTTTCCACCATCTTGATAAGAAAATCCAGCCATAAAAGCAGCACCTAAGTCATCTACATCTAGTCGGACAACTGCTAGACGTCTGATCCCTTGACCTGTTTGACTATCTTGGGACAGTTGAGCATACTGATCGATATCAGCATACTTGTAGTCTCCAACAAAGACATGAGTTGCCCTCCCTATATCGGTCGCAAAGCTATTTTTTACATAGATACGATTCCAATCTTCCTTATCCAAGTCATTTTGTGAAATCCCTCTTATAAAGGCTCCCTGTCCAATTGGGAGGCCTTTTTCTTTGGTGACAATATAGTATTGTTCTTGAATTTCTTTAGAGAAGCGATAAAGACCAGCACAAATCTGGCAGACTTCTTGGTCATTAAAGGTCGTCATATCTTGTACTGAGTGGCAAATCGTACACTCTCTCTGAGCACTTTGACCACCTCGGTTTAACTCCAAAAGCGTTTGAGCATCATAGCGAGAAATTTTCTTCTTAGAAATCATGCGACTAGTTGCTTGGTAAACTTTCCTATATCTTGCCAAGGAGGTCATGATGTCATTAGCAGAAAATGGACTCCAACCAAAGGCAACATACAAACGTGTCTGGAAGTTCTTAAGCAAAAATTGGTTAAATTCTTCTTCAAAGTCCTCTAACGCAACCTTTGTTTTTGCAGTATTTGCCAAGATAAAGTAAGCATGACCGCCTCCTACATAGAGAAGATTGGCTCTTGTTAATTCCAATTTTTCTAGTAGGCTGTCAGCGATATGTTCTCCCATAAAATCCAGATAGAGGGAGCGAGCTTTGAGTTGCTTAGCTGCCCCAGCCGTCGCAATATTATAGATGAAATCTTGAATCCCTGATAAGTCAAAGCTAACTAGTAGAAAAGCTTCCTTATCATAGAAAGATTTTTGTTCATGGAAGAGTTCTTTTTGATAGTCTGAATCATTTTCAGCTGTCATATACTCCTGAATAGCCGAGGCAAAACCTGCTGTTAGACGACTATGAGTCGCCAAGGAAATATCCGCCAATTCCTGGATCTTAGTTGAAGTCGGTACATAGGATAGGTGGGCTTCATAGAGATTCAAAAGGGCGTCAATCTGAGATGAATCAAAATCCCAGTTCTTGATTTCCTTTTCAATGGTATCCAGTAGGCTGCTATAGTCAGACTGAGAAACTGACTCTTTTGCTTTTTGAGCATAGTTCGGCTCCCTATCAAGCTCTAAGCTTTTGATAGGCAAGAAACGCTGGCTATAGACATCTGAAAAAACATTAAAAACATCAGCTTGGTTCCCCAAGTCATCTCCCTTGTTTGACGCAAGACTTTGACCTGCCTTTAAGCTAGAAGCAATCTTGGAAGCAAGGTCGGTTATATAAAGCGGACTATCAGTAGGCAGATTGGCTTCTACTCCTTTTAAATCGTCATAGACAAGGTGTTGAGCGATTGCTTCATTATCTGAAAAACGTCTGAACCACTCAGCTCCAAGGCTAGTAGCATCTTTTGTGCCCTTATCGGAGCGCTGAAGTAGTTTGCCAATATCATGTAATAGCGCTCCATAAACTAAATCAATCTTTTCTTTCTTCAAGCTCTATTCCTCCCATTCCTAGGCTGGTTTTCATGCCCAGTCCAGCATACTCTCCAAATTTTAATAACATATTTGCATAAGCCTTGAGGGTACTAGGTCCTGTTATCTTAAAGGTTAACTTGCCCTTAAAGGCAGGAATCTTTTTGCCGTGGACCTTAAAGTAACTCGTCTCCATTCGGTAACTGGTTATCCGACTATGGGACGTAAGATAGTTCAAGGTCTCCTCTTCGATGTCTTCCCGATTCTCAACTAGTCGTCCATACTTCATCATCAGACTTTGAAATATTAAACGCAGGGTAGGAAAGAGCACATACTCGCCCTGGGAACGAAATCCAGTCGGTGTTTGAAATTGAATAGTAAAAAAGGACTGGTCTTGGTTTTGATTAAAGAGGTCAAACAGTTCCTCTGGACTCAAATCTTGCATGGTCATACTTTGAACCGTCAGAGTTGCTAGCACATGTAGGTCAACTTTTTTCAACTCCAACATTGGGGGTAGGATCTGCTTGATGGCATCCTCTGTCAAAAGATGAACCGTCCAAGTCGTCTGCTCCTTTTTATGGATTACCTTCATAGAGTATGGATTGGTCTCCTGTTCATGAATCCAGTCCACATAATCTGGAGCTAACTGCTCCATCAAAAATCCATGAAATTTGGTTGCCAACTCAATGGGTGACTGGTCAATCCGATGAAAGGATAAAGTAATTCTTTTCATAAGCCTCCTTTATCAATTGTGCTTAGCTTTTAAGCTATCTTTTCTCGTTTTGTTATGTAATAAGGAAATAAGTCCCCTCTAGAGGTAAATTGGGTGTTCTACATTGTGAGGGTATTGAAGTCGAGGAGGTGGAGTGATGAAGGTTTCCGTCCTCTCGCGAGGCGAATTAGGTGTCTTACAATGAACTTTTTGTGGATTCATAAAAATCTCCTAAGGTTTCCGTCCCCTCTCGAGGTAGATAGGTTCTTATACGTATTGTAGAAAATTGATTGGTGTGGAGTAAATAAAACGTTTCCGTCCTCTCGCAAGGCGAATTGGATGATATGCACAAAGGTCTTGATGTTTCAATTTACGCTAAACCTGAATTGTTTCCGTCCCCTCTCGAGGTGAATAGGATGTTCTACCAGACCTGCTCTTTCATTACAATCTAGGAAAGGTTTAAAAGTTTCCGTCCCCTACCGAGGTGAGTAGGGTGTTCTACACGCAAGAACCTTGATTGGTTGATCGAGGAGATGGAGTTTCCGTCCCCTCTCGAGGTGAATAGGTTGTCTTACGCACAACAAAGACAATTAGAAGTTGAAATCAGTTTAGAGTTTCCGTCCCCTCGCGAGGTAGATAGGTTCTTATACTTTTAAATGGAATTATACGAAGTTTTCGACCTGAAGGAGTTTCCGTCCCCTGCCGAGGTGAATTGAGTATTTTACAGTAATAAGTTCGGTGAGTTATGCGCAGGGTATCTCAAATTTCCGTCCTCTCGCGAGGCGAATTGGATGATATGCACAAAGGTCTTGATGTTTCAATTTACGCTAAACCTGAATTGTTTCCGTCCCCTTGCGAGGTGGGTAGGGTGTTCTAAATGGCTTTTGAAAATGTAACTAAAATTTCTTACAAGTTTCCGTCCCCTCGCGAGGCAGATAGGTTCTTATACCTAGGATCCAGATAGAGAACGATGAGTGGGAAGCTATACAGGTTTCCGTCCCCTCTCGAGGTAGATAGGTTCTTATATTTTAATAAAAGAACTGGAATAATTCCAGAGAAAGAAGGAGTTTCCGTCCCCTCTCGAGGCAGATAGGTTCTTATACACGACATCGAATACCCTGCATGGGTAGCATGTCCATAGTTTCCGTCCCCTCGCGAGGCAGATAGGTTCTTATACCCCATATTTTGTGGTTGGATTTAAAAACAAACACAAGATATAACCTATTTGGAAACTAATTATAGTATACCATAAATTGTAAGAGTTTTCACATCAAAAAAACAAACAATCTGCTTCTTCTAGCTCTCTATCATCGGTATTCAAACGAATAGTCTCTTCTCGATTCCCAACATAGACAATAATGTTATCAAATTCGCTAGGATCATAAAAATATTCCAATTCTCGAATCAAGACTTGATAACTAGCCTTCTCCAAATCAATTTCAAAACAAGAGCGTTGGACTCTCATCCCAAATCCTTCTAACAATTTAGCTAATCTTAATCTTCTTTTATTGCTAATAATATCGTAGATTATCAGACAAAAGAGGGATTTCTTTTTAGCAAATTCCTTTTCTTCTCCTGATAAATGATAATATAATCCCATCACTCTTCTCCTGTATAGGCTGTTATATACAAATAACTATCCTTCTGTTCAAAAGCTCGAATCAAGCGCTTAATCTGCTGGTCAGCCGTGTAAAAGAAAGAATAGCGCTTTTTATCCAGCTCGATATACTGATGTATCTCTAGCATCCTCTCTCTCATAGCTAGAAGAAATACTTTCCTTCCCTCATCTTTTAAAATAAAAGTACCATCAGCCTTTATTTCAAAATGCTCATCTTTTAAACTCTCTTCCAAAATCAATTGCATGATAGTATTGTCTACAATGACTGGTCTCCACTCCTCCATCAAATCGCTCGCAAGACAAGCGTGATGACCATGACTCTGATGTAGGACACCAAATCCATAACTTAAGCCATTTTTCCGTATCAAACCCAAGAAGCAAGAGTAAAGAATGGAGTAGCCAAAATTTAGTAAACAATTGAAAGAATCCGTAGCAGGCCGCCTCCTACGACCGTAAAAACGAAAAGAATCCGGTACTAGTAAGCTCAGATAGTAAAAATAAGATTTCGCAATACGACCTTCATACCCCATTATCTGTGAGATGGACTCAGCCTCCTTTATTTTTTGGAGAGTTAAATGAAAACGTTCAAAATCATCTACTGACAATATTCCATCTTGATTATAGCTTTTCAACAAGGAAAGTTGATGCTTAACTTTAGCAGATACGATTTCCTTTGAAGGAGCTAGACAAAAGTCTTGGTCTAGGCAAGCCCGGACTTGTTTCTCTTGCTTATAAAAGTCTTCTTGACGATAAGAATCTAAACAAGCCAAAAATTTTCCCTCGCTAGAAAAATAGTAGACATTAATATTCTCCCTTGCTAAAGCTTTCAATAATTGCGTACTTATTTGAGCCTGACCAAAAATTAAAAGATTGTCTACAAGGTAGATGGATACTTCTCTCTCGATTTCTCGCTGACTATTTTTTATGATGATTTTCTGATTGGATAGTCCTAAAAAGTAGTCCGATTTTTGTACAAATAAATCACTCATCTATCACTTTCCCTCCTCAAATCATAAAGGATACTAGTCTATCACTTTTTAAAAAATTGTCAACTATTTTTTGTACTTTAAAAAAAAAAAACGAACCAGCTTGACTGATTCGTTTCGTGACTGCTAACTCCTACTTCCGATACATTTTAAATTGTAGGAAGAGGTCGCTATATTTGCCTGTCCATTTATGGTCAAATTTCTCATAAACTTCTAGGTGTTTCATGGTTTCAGCATCTGGATAGAAGGCTTTATCTTCTTTTTTCTCCTCTGGGAGTAATTCCTTAGCTGGTAGGTTTGGTGTTGAATAGCCGACATACTCTGCATTTTTGAGGGCATTTTCGGGTTTCAACATAAAGTTGATAAAGGCATAGGCTGCGTCTTGGTTTTTGACTGTTTTGGGAATAACCATATTATCAAACCAAAGATTGCTGGCCTCAGTCGGAACCACATAGCGTAGATTTTCGTTTTTTTCTAGCATTTGGCTGGCTTCACCAGAGAAGGTCACGCCGATTGCAGCGTTGTTCTGAATCATGTAGCCCTTCATCTCGTCGGCAACGATAGCCTTGATATTTGGAGTGAGCTTGTAAAGCTTGTCCACTGTCTCTTCCAACTGCTGGGTATCCTTGGAGTTGAGGCTGTAGCCTAGCGAATTGAGTCCTAGTCCCAGTACCTCACGCGCCCCATCAAAGAGCATGATAGAGTTCTTATACTCTGGCTTCCAGAGATCATCCCAATGCTCAGGCGCTTCATCTACCATAGTTTCATTGTAGACAATTCCCAGGGTTCCCCAGAAGTAAGGGATAGAGAATTTATTACCTGGGTCAAAGGACTGGTTGAGGAACTCTGGTCCGATATTTTCAAGACCTTCAAGTTTTGAATAATCAAGAGGAACCAAGAGATCTTCGTCCTTCATCTTATTGATCATGTATTCACTTGGAATAGCAATATCATAAGTCGTTCCACCTTGCTTAATCTTGGTATACATGGCTTCGTTGGAGTCAAATGTCTCATACTGAACTTGGATTCCTGTTTCTTCTGTAAATTGCTCCAAGAGTTCTGGATCGATATAGTCTCCCCAGTTGTAGATAACCAGTTTTTGACTATCTCGGCTATTGATTTTACTATCTAAATGCGTCGCAATTCCCCATAAGACGAGGATAATGGCTACAATTCCTGCTAAAAATGAATAGAGTTTTTTCATGCTTGCTCCTCCTTCTCACGTGAGATAAAGTAATATCCAACAACTAGGATAATACTAAAGAGAAAGACAAGGGCAGACAGGGCATTGATTTCTAGCGAAATCCCCTTGCGAGCACGAGAGTAAATCTCGACTGACAGGGTTGAAAAGCCATTTCCCGTTACGAAGAAGGTCACAGCAAAGTCATCTAGCGAATAGGTGAAGGCCATGAAATAACCTGCAATGATAGACGGAGTCAGGTAAGGAAGCATAATTTCCTTGAACATCTGAAATTGACTGGCACCAAGGTCATAGGCCGCATGAATCATGTCATCGTTCATTTCCTTGAGACGAGGCAAGACCATCAAGACTACGATAGGAATCGAGAAAGCCACGTGACTAGATAGAACAGTCAAAAAGCCAAGTGAAAACTTGAGTTGGGTAAAGAGAATCAAGAAGCTGGCACCAATCATAACATCAGGCGCAACCATGAGGATATTATTGAGTGATAGAAAGGCTTCTTGGTATTTCTTACGAGACTGGTAGATATAAATAGCTCCAAAAGTCCCGATAATGGTCGCTATCAAGGCTGACAGAAAGGCCAAGAAAAAGGTCTGAGTCACAATCAACATAAGGCGACCATCGCCAAACATGGTTTTAAAATGGCTCAAGCTAAAGCCTGTAAAGCTGTTCATGTCATTGCCTGCATTAAAGGCATAGCCAATCAGGTAAAAAATCGGCAGGTAGAGGACAAGAAAGACCAGTCCCAGATAAAGGTTGGCAAATTTTTTCATCGTTCTCTCCTTTCCTTGGTCACCCACATGGTGATGAACATGGTCAAGATGAGAATTACACCGATGGTTGAACCCATACCGTAGTTGTCATTGGTTAGGAAATTTTGTTCAATAGCTGTTCCCAGCGTAATAACACGGTTCCCACCAATCAAACGGGTCAGCATGAAGAGGCTCAAGCTGGGGATAAAGACCGACTGAACCCCACTTCTCACACCGTTCATCGATAGAGGGAAGATGACATGACGGAAGGTCTCCCACTTGGTCGCACCTAGGTCATAGCTGGCATTGATAAGATTGTTATCCATATCATCCAAGACATTGAAAATCGGCAAAATCATAAAGGGAAGCTCGATGTAGCTTGCGACAAAGATAAAGGAGAAATCGGTAAAGAGCAACTGTTGCGAACCAATTCCGATAAATTCCAAGAATTGGTTAATAGAGCCATTCTGACCAAAAATCCCGATAAAGGCATAGGCTTTAAGGAGCAAATTGATCCAAGTAGGCAGGATAATCAGCATAAGCCAGAGTTGACGGTGCTTGAGACGGGTCAAAAAGAGGGCTGTTGGATAGCTGATAAGGAGGGTTACAAAGGTCACAATCCCTGCATAGAGCACAGAATTGAAGCTCATTTTTAGATAGGTCAAGTTTTGTGACGCAAAGTAGGATTTATAGTTTTCTAAACTGAACTGGCCTTCGATATTGAAAAATGATTGACCGAAAATCAAGACCAAGGGTGCCAACACAAAGAGGGCAATCCAAAGCATGTAGGGCACTACAAAGAGTTTAGAGCTTGTTTTCTTCATCTCTTTCCTCCTCGATTGCATTGATCAGACCTGCTTCTTGCTCTTCGATTTCCACGTACTCTTCGATACGAGCATCGAACTCTTCTTCGGTTTCGTTGAGACGCATGATGTGGATGTCTTCTGGTTCAAAGTCCAGACCGATTTCCTCACCCACGATGGCCTTACGAGTTGAGTGGATCATCCATTCATTTCCAAGTTCGTCATAGGCGATAATTTCATAGTGCACCCCACGGAAGAGCTGAGTATCAACCTTAACTTGAAGCTTGCCTTCTTCAGGAAGGGTAATGCGCAAGTCCTCGGGACGAATAACGACCTCAACAGGTTCATTTGGCTTCATACCCCCATCGACTGCTTCAAAGCGTTTGCCGTTAAACTCAACCAAGTAGTCCTCAATCATGGTACCTGGCAAGATATTTGACTCCCCGATAAAGGTGGCAACAAAATGGTTAATCGGCTCATCGTAGATATCCACAGGTGTTCCAGACTGGACAATCTCGCCATCATTCATAACGAAAATCCAGTCACTCATGGCCAGCGCTTCTTCCTGATCGTGAGTGACAAAGACAAAGGTAATCCCCAATCGTTGTTGCAGTTCACGCAGTTCATACTGCATATCTGTTCTTAATTTCAAGTCTAGCGCTGACAGAGGCTCGTCCAACAAAACCACACGGGGTTGGTTGATGATGGCACGGGCAATAGCCACACGCTGACGTTGTCCTCCAGAGAGTTTACGGATAGAACGTTTTTCGTACCCTTCCAACTGAACCATCTTGAGAACTTCCGCTACGCGTTGCTCGATTTCTTTCTTGTCAATCTTGCGCAAGCGGAGTGGAAAGGCAACATTTTCAAACACATTCATATGTGGAAACAAGGCATAGGATTGGAAGACCGTATGGACGTCTCGCTTGTTGGTTGGGATGTCATTGATGCGGACACCGTCCAGCAAAATATCTCCTGTCGTCGCATCCAGTAAACCTGCAATGATGTTAAGGATAGTTGATTTCCCTGAACCAGATGCGCCTAGAAGGGTATAGAACTTCCCTTCTTCCAACTCAAAGTTGATATCTTTGAGAACCTTGGTGTTGCTGTCTTCAAAAACTTTAGAGACGTTTTTGAATTCAATAATTGGTTTTTTCAATTGTCATTTATTCCTTCTTTTTCATAGATTAACAGATCAGGGCTCTGTCAGGCCGCTACTACCTCGTGTAGGAGATTGAACTGCCTACATTCTTCTGCACTGACGATAGGCTTTCACCCCCTTTCCATGACATAGCAGCAGCTTTTTAGTCAAAGCTTCCTACTTGCTTTCACCTAAAATACGGACTTCTCTCTCAAGAGTAACGCCAGAGTGTTCCTTGACTTTTTCAATCACAGACTCAATCAAGTCCTCGTAGTCTTTAGCCGTTCCATCTGCGACATTGATCATAAATCCTGCGTGCTTTTCTGACACTTCTACGCCACCGATACGATAGCCTTTCAAGCCAGCTTCTGAAATTAATTGACCTGCAAAATGCCCTACTGGACGCTTAAAGACCGAACCACAAGATGGATATTCCAAAGGTTGCTTGAGTTCACGTAGATGCGTCAAGCGGTCCATTTCTTGCTTGATAACCTGATGGCTTCCTGGAGCAAGGGCAAATTTAGCTGACAAGACAACTGCACCAGACTCCTGAATGGCTGAATGACGGTAACCAAAAGCCAAGTCTTTAGCAGACAAGGTTTCGATTTCTCCATCCTTGGTCAAGACCTTACAAGACTGCAAGATGTGGGCAATCTCACCACCATAGGCACCTGCATTCATAAAGACAGCACCGCCGACACTCCCTGGAATGCCGCAAGCAAACTCAAAACCAGTCAAACTATGACGAAGGGCAATGCGAGTTGTCTCAATTAAGTTAGCACCAGCTTCAGCTTCGATGGTATAGCCATCAACTGAAACATTATTGAGCTTGTCACACAAGATAACAAATCCACGAATCCCACCATCACGAACGATAATGTTGCTGGCATTTCCAAGAACCATCCAAGGAATATTTTCTTGATTGGCAAATTTAACAAGGCGAGCCAACTCAAAACGATTTCGTGGAAAGACCAAATAATCAGCCTCTCCACCTACTTTTGTATAACTATAGCTATGCAAGGGTTCCTTGAAACGGATATCAATCCCTTCTAAGATTTCAAGCATGTTTTCTTTTACTGACATGACACTCTCCCTTTTACAAAATTCATTCCATTATACCATTTTTAAGACCATTTGACGACCCTAAAAAATCTTGGTCTTATTTTAAACAAAAAAGAGGTCCCCCCCCTTTTTATGATTTTTTGCAAAAGATTGCCTTGGTTCCATAGGCAACCAGAACGAGCTCAAGTGCTAGGACCACTTCCACCAAGACTGGATTGGTCAACCAGCCAACTTGGGCAAGAGATGGTGCTAGGTCAAAGAAGGCATGTAGTCCATAGGCCGCTAGGAGATAAATCCATTTCTTCTGGCGAACAGCTTGGTAAACCCAAACTGTCAAAAGCAATTGGAAGCTCAGCGCCAAAATTCGTTCAAAACCAAGCAAATAAATCTGCCAGACTGATAGCAACTGAATAGTTTTCAACATATTTTCAGACAGCAATTGCATAACCTGTGGATCCTGAGTTTGAACTGCTGAAAGCACGATATAAAGATTAAGCAAACTAGTAAGACCTAGAAAAATCAATTCCAAGCCACCATGACCCAGTCCATAAGCCAAGGCATCTGCCTTTTCCAAACTTCTCTTTTTCTCCAACCATTTGAAGAAAATAAGACGAGCAGTTTCCTCAAAAAATGCTGCCATGGCTAGTCCATAGAGGATATAGACAAGTGGATTATCCTGCAAGAGGGCAATACTACCGTCTTTTTGAGGATGCAAAACTAAGATATGCACCAGTTTTTCCAAAATCTGTGAAGAAACAAAGAAAGCGACAGCCCCCAAGCCCAAGACAGCTAGATTGATCTGATATTTCTTTTTGGAATACCAAATGCTTCCTAGCAAGAGAGCCAGCAACAGCACCATGGTAATGATAATATGAGTGGTCATTTTCGTCTCCTATTCTGCCTTTTCAATATCTTTTCTCATCTCGTCAACATTGAACTTGGCAAACAAGTATTGACGGTCTTGGACAGGAAAACGTTGATCCAATTGGTCAACAGCTCCCACCTCGATAATACCTCCCTTGATGACAAAGTCCATGACATGTCCACCGAAAGTCAAATCATCTGAGATGAAGTGCAGATGGTAGCCTGCCACACTGACCCCATGGAAAATCTCTGGCGTCCAGAAACCAACGATAGTTCCCGCCACATTGTCACGACTATATTCCGGTTGATGGATTGCGACCTCAGCAAACTTGGTATCTGGTGTCGACTTGGGAATCATGCGCACATGCATATGCGAAAATTCTCCACGAATCTTGATAGAGCGGAAAAGATTTTCCCCGTCATAATAAGACTCGATTCGCTCTTCCAATTCCTTGTCTGTCATCTCAAAGCGCTGGCGGAAAATGACCTCTGCCTGATGCGGTACTACTGCTGCGTAAGGAATAAGGGCATCTGGTGACACTTCCACAATTTCTGGCTGGTCTCCTGACCCTTTAGCCTGATAGGCCCTGCCATCCAAGACAATCAACTCCCCATCAATAGAATCCAAGGTTCCCAAACCAAGGTCACCATGCTCTAGCAATTCTCCCACTGTCATGGTCCCACCATAAAGGCCAGCCATCAAAGCTCCAAGGGTATTGTATTGAAATAATTTCACTGGTTCCTGCACGTTCTTATCCATTCTCTTTCTTGTCTGTTATTCTATAAATGTTACTCCAGTATACCACATTTACCCCTAGATGTGAACGAGAGAAACACTCTAAACATTGCCAAGAAGGAAAAAAAAGGGTACAATGTAACAAAATCAAGGGAGGTCTGGAATGAAGAAACAAAGCAAGTACCAAGAGGTCGTAGCTTATCTGAAAAACGGTATCGAGTCTGGACGATTTCCGACGGGGAGTCTGAGATTTTGACAGAAACAAAACTTGAACTAGCACAACAACCCCTAAGGAATACACTTCCCTAGGGGTCACTTTTTATTTAACTAAATCATTATTTATTTTTTGTTCCTAGTAAACATAAATATTGTATTAATAATTGCAAAAATAAATGCAAACAAAAGGATTTTCCAAAGGATAAATTTTTGTAACACTAAATATGCATATACAAATCCAATCAAAAAGCTAATAATCGCTTCTTTAATAAGAAATTTTTTATCACGCATTATTCCATACCTCACTGAACTGCCCAAATAGCCAATTGAGCAGCAATGATATAAATATTTGTTTTAAGTCCATTAGCTTTAACAAATCTTAGTACTACTTTAGCTAATTCTGACCAAGCCTTTTTCTACGCATACTTAACAATTAGCGAAACATTGATCATAGCAAAAAATTCATCTCGTATTTTTCCTGCTATACATCCTCCCATCTCATCCCAAGGGACTCTGTCATAGGGATTATTAATATTAGTTTCTAATTCATTTTCCGAAAGAGCAATATCTTTTTGAGAAAAGTTTTTATAAACATATTCAGTAAAATTTTTTTCATTAACTCCATTTCTAAACATTTGTTCAAGAACATTGGCTACATCATCGATTTGTTTTTGTTCTTGGGTACTAATTTCAGAAACTTCCGTAGTAGTTACATCATCAGCAAATACTCTAACAGAAGCTATAGAAGGAGACATAATAGAAAATAGTAATAATACAACAAGAGCTGAAGTTACAATTTTTTTAAATTTAATAAAAAACACTCCTTTCAAGTTACAAATATATATTACTGATAAAATAACTTGATTTTCTGATTTAAAACTCCTTTCTAACAAGTTATTCATATACTTTTATTTTTCAGTTCTATTATACCACAACAAGAAAACGATTTCAAAAACATTTTCCTAAAAATATGTACAAGTAATAAGGGGAAATTAGCATGAAAACTTTTTAAAACAAATCAACCCCAGATAAAAATACACATTTTGTTTTAAAGAGAAAAAAGGGCACGAAAAACTGTCACATCTGCATTTGATTGCTCTTTGATTTCAAAAAAGTATTAAAAATGGGAGTATACCACATTTGTCCCTAGATGTGAACGAGAGAAACACTCTAAACATTGCCAAGAAGGAAAAAAAAGGGTACAATGTAACAAAATCAAGGGAGGTCTGGAATGAAGAAACAAAGCAAGTACCAAGAGGTCGTTTCCTATCTAAAAAATGGTATCGAATCTGGACGCTTTCCGACGGGAAGCCGCCTGCCTTCTATCCGTCAACTGAGCCTTGACTTTCACTGTAGCAAGGATACCATTCAACGAGCCCTACTGGAATTACGGCACGAGCAATACCTCTATGCCAAGCCCCAGAGCGGCTACTATGTCCTAGAACAAGGACAACATCAAGACCTAGAAATCGAGGTTACGGACGAACACGCCAGCGCCTATGACGATTTCCGACTCTGTGTCAATGAAACCTTGATTGGCCGGGAAAACTACCTCTTCAACTACTATGACAACCAAGAAGGTTTAGAAGACTTAAGACAATCCATTCATAAACTCCTCTTTGACCAAGCCCTCTACTGCAAGGTTGACCAACTGGTACTGACTTCTGGAACTCAACAAGCCCTTTTTATCCTTTCTCAAATTTCCTTTCCTAGCCAAGGCAAGGAAATCTTGGTGGAACAGCCGACCTACCATCGGATGAATCGCCTCTTGATTGCTCAAGGTCTGGGCTATCAAACGATCGAACGAGACATTGATGGGATTGACTTGGAGGAACTGGAGCGCCATTTCAAGACAGGAAAGATTAAGTTTTTCTACACCATTCCTCGTTTTCACTATCCTCTGGGGCATTCCTATTCAGAGCAGGACAAACGAGCTATTCTTGACTTAGCTACTAAGTATGGTGTCTATATCGTAGAGGACGACTATTTGGGAGATTTGGATTCCAAGAAGGGCCAGACCTTCCACTATCTGGATACAGAGGAGCGCGTCATTTATATCAAATCCTTCTCGACCAGCCTCTTTCCAGCCCTGCGAATAACGGCACTCATTCTGCCAAATGCAATCAAGGAAGCCTTTGTGGCCTACAAAAATATCCTAGACTACGACAGCAACCTCATCATGCAAAAGGCCCTGTCACTCTATATCGACAGCCAACTGTTTGAGAAAAATCGTCTGGCTCGCTTGAGCAATCAGGAAGCTTACCAGAAGCAAATCGAGGAAAGATTAGATAAATTGACTTGTCCTCTTCCTCATTTTCCTCTACATGATGGTTTATTACTAGATCTGCGACAGTATCCTAAAATTGCCAGCCTCAAACACAGTCAACTGAGCTTGAACTTCTTTGAAGAAGCTTACTTGGGTACCTGTCCTTATCAATTTGCCAAGGTGTCCCTAGACAATTTAGAAAATGTTTTAAACTATTTAAAAGCAGAATTGGATTGACTTCCAACTCTGCTTTTTCTTATTCTTCAACTTCTGTTAGGCTTGCTGCTTTTTCAAGATAGCTTTGGTAGGTTCCTTCATCCTTGAGTTTTTGGATGACCTTGTCCACAACTTCTTTCAAATCAGCACTATTTTTTCTAAGGGCAACTGCATTGGCTTCGCCGTCCTTCATCTTCAAGCTGACAGTTGCGACAGCTAAGTCGGCATTTTTAGCAGCATAGCTAAGCGCAACAGGCTCATCCATGTGAACAGCATCAACTTTTCCAGCCTGCAATTCATTAACTGCTTCACCCATATTGGTTAGGGAAGTTAATTGAGCTTTTGGCAATTGTTCCTTGACCATAGATTCTGGAACAGTCCCTTTTTGGGCTGCAATATTAGCACTTTCAAGGCTAGTTAAATCCTTGTATTTTTCTACATCAGCCTTACGAACCAAGAAACTAATCTTGTTTTCATAGTAAGGGATTGAAAAATCAAAGACTTCTTTTCTCTCGTCAGTAGCGCTAATTCCTGCAACTGCTAGGTCAGCCTTACCAGTTTGAAGACTGGTCAAGACATTGTCAAAACTCATGCTTGAAATTTCCAACTTCACCCCAAGTTCATCAGCGATAGCTTGGGCCATATCAATATCCGCACCGACTACCTGGTTTTTTCCGTCAACTAAGGATTGGAATTCAAAAGGTGCATAGTCAGGACTGGTCGCCACAACTAATTTCCCCTTTTGCTTAATGGCCTCAACAGCTGACTGAGACTCATTAGAACCCGACTGGCAAGCCACTAAGAAGAAACTTGCAAGAAAACTACATAAAACAAATATCCATTTTTTTGATTTCATAAATAAACAACCTCTCTGTTAATTTTGTATAATTATAACGCTATCCAAGTTGCTTGTCAAGTGTTTTTTGAATTTTTATCTTAAAAATATTTTTTTCATTCAAGAAAAGGAGCTATCAGTTGATTTCAAGCTCCTTTTTATACAGAATGAATCTATTTTATAGTTCGACAATCTTACCTGTTTCAAAGTAAACAACCCATTCACAGATATTCTTGGCATAGTCTCCAATACGTTCCAAGAAGGCAATCACTTGGAAGTAATCACGACCTGTAACAATGGCATCTGGATTTTTCTTGATTTCTTCTGTAGCCAAGTCACGAATGCTATCAAAGTAATGGTTGATTTTTTCATCCATGGCTGCTACTTCATAGGCCTGGTCTACTGAACCATTCAGATAGAGCTCAAGGGCTGCTTCGACGAAGTTCTTGACATCGCGACCCATCCTCTTGATTTCTTCTTCAACAGCTGGGATGCGTTGTTCGCCCTTCATACGAATTGCCGCTTTAGCAATAGAAACAGCATGGTCACCCATACGTTCCAAGTCAGACACAGCCTTCAAGACTGTCAAAACAGTACGCAAGTCCTGAGAAACGGGTTGTTGAAGAGCAATCATTTCAAATGATTTCTTCTCCAATTTTACTTCGTATTCGTTTACTTCTGCATCATCTTCGATGACTTCCTTGGCCAAATCACGGTCATGCGTAACAAAGGCACGCACTGTACGATTGATTTGGGATAGCACTTCTTGTCCCATAGCATAGAACTGGTTGTGCAATTTCTCTAAATCTTCCTCAAATTGAGAACGTAACATCATTTATCTCCTTATCCAAATTTTCCTGAAATATAATCTTCTGTTTCCTTGTGTTGTGGGTTGAGGAACATCTTCTTGGTATCGTTAAACTCAATCAAATCTCCATCTAGGAAAAATCCTGTCTTGTCAGAGATACGAGAGGCTTGTTGCATGGAACGCGTAACCAAGAGCATGGTATATTTATCTTTTAGACCATACAAGGTTTCCTCAATCTTACCGGCCGAGATAGGGTCCAAGGCTGAAGTCGGTTCATCCAAGAGAATGATTTTAGGACTGGTTGCCAAGACACGGGCAACACAGACACGTTGCTGTTGTCCACCTGAAAGCCCGATAGCTGAATCATGCAGGCGATCCTTGACCTCATCCCAGATAGAAGCTCGTTGCAAGGCTTTTTCAACCGCCTCATCCAGAACCTGCTTATCCTTCACTCCATTGATACGAAGCCCGTAAACAACATTTTCGTAGATAGACATAGGGAAAGGGTTCGGTTGTTGGAAGACCATACCGATTTCCTTCCGCAATTCAACTGTATCTGTACGCGGACTGTAGATGTTGTGGCCGTTGTAAACCACCGAACCAGTTGTGGTCACCTCTGGATTGAGATCCCCCATGCGGTTGATAGCCTTGAGGAGGGTTGATTTCCCTGATCCAGATGGACCAATCAAGGCTGTGATTTCCTTAGGTTGGAAAGATAGGGAAACACTATTCAAGGCCTTTTTTTGATTGTAGTAAACAGACAGGTCTGACACCTGTAAAATCGCTTCTGTCATACTGTTTCCTTTCTATCCAAAGTGTCCTGTTACGTAGTCATTGGTTGACTGTAGTTTGGCATTTTGGAAAATATTAGAGGTCTTATCGTACTCGATCAAGTCACCCAAGTAGAAAAATCCTGTGTAGTCACTAGCACGCGCAGCCTGCTGCATACTGTGGGTTACGATGATGATGGTAAAGTCCTTCTTCAATTCCAACATGGTTTCTTCCAGCTGGGCTGTCGCAATCGGATCCAAGGCTGACGCTGGTTCATCCATCAAGAGAATATCTGGTTTAACAGAGATAGCACGAGCGATACAGAGACGTTGTTGCTGACCACCTGATAGGGTCAAGGCTGACTTGTGCAAATCGTCTTTGACCTGGTCCCAAAGGGCAGCCTGACGAAGAGAAGTTTCCACAATTTCATCCAAGACTTGCTTGTCCTTAACTCCTGCACGTTCATGGGCAAAAGTGATATTGCGGTAGATAGACTTGGCAAAGGGATTTGGGCGTTGGAAGACCATTCCAATGTGCTTACGCATCTCATAGACATTGATTTCTGGACGGTTGACGTCAATCCCTTGATAGAGGATTTGACCTGTGACCTTGGCAATATCAATGGTATCATTCATACGGTTGAGACTGCGGAGGTAGGTTGATTTCCCTGAACCAGAAGGGCCAATTAAGGCTGTAATTTTATTTTTTTCAAATTGCATATCGATGCCCTTGATGGATTCTTTTTTACCGTAGTAAACATGTAAATCCTTAGTAGAGAGGGCCACTTTCTCTTCAGGAAAGGTGATGATATGCTTTTCATCCCAATTATATTTTGACATGGCTTCTCCTTTAGGCAGCGGTTAATTTCTTATGTAAATAGCTTCCGAGTTTACGGGCTCCAAAGTTAAAGATCAAGATAAAGATCAAGAGAACTGCTGCAGAACCTGCTGATACGATAGTTCCATCAGGAATGGTTCCTTCACTGTTGACTTTCCAGATGTGGACAGCCAAGGTTTCTGCTTGACGGAAGATAGAGATGGGACTCGTAACACTGAGAATATTCCAGTTAGACCAGTCTAGGGCTGGAGCGGATTGCCCTGCTGTATAGATAAGAGCAGCAGCCTCACCAAAGATACGACCAGATGCCAAGACAACACCAGTCACAATACCTGGTAGGGCTTCTGGAATGACCACATGGACAACTGTCTCCCAACGAGAAATCCCAAGGGCTAAACCAGCTTCACGCTGCGTATGGTGAACGTGTTTCAAACTGTCCTCAACATTTCGAGTCATCTGAGGCAAGTTAAAAACTGTCAAGGCCAAGGCACCTGAAATGATTGAAAATCCATACTCAAACTGAACTACAAAGATCAAGTAACCAAAGAGACCCACAACCACTGATGGCAGTGAAGACAAGATTTCAATACAGGTTCTGACAAAGTTGGTCACAGGACCTTTTTTGGCGTATTCAGCTAGGAAAATCCCAGCTCCCATAGACAAGGGCACAGAGATAATCAAGGTAATGACCAGAAGGAAGAAGGAATTATAGAGCTGAATTCCAATCCCTCCGCCTGCTTGGTAAGAAGATGATTTGCCAGTCAAGAAAGACCAAGAGATGTGGGGCAAACCACGAACCAAGATATAAAGAATCAAGGATGCCAAGATGGCAACAATAATTCCTGCGATCGTATAGAGGACAGCTGTTGCAATTTTATCTAATTTCTTAGCGTGCATAGTTTTTCTTTCCTCTTTCTTTCGTAATCAATTTAATGACACTGTTGAAGGCCAAACTCATCAAGAGCAAAACTAAGGCCAGTGACCAAAGAACGTTATTATCAACTGTACCCATGACGGTATTTCCGATACCCATGGTCAAAACAGAGGTCAAGGTCGCAGCAGGTGTTGTCAATGAAGTTGGGACAACGGCTGAGTTTCCTACCACCATCTGAATGGCCAAGGCCTCACCAAAGGCACGCGCCATCCCAAAGACCACTGCTGTGAAAATCCCTGAACGCGCTGCCTTCAAGGTCACGCGCCAGATGGTTTGCCAACGAGTGGCCCCCATAGCCAAACTAGCTTCGCGGTAGTGACGAGGCACCGCACGCAAGCTATCCGTTGTCATAAAGGTTACCGTCGGTAAAATCATGACAAAGAGAACGAAAATCCCTGACAAGATTCCAAAACCAGTTCCACCAAAGACGCTGCGGACAAAGGGAACTACGACCTGCAAACCGATAAATCCATACACTACTGAAGGAATCCCGACCAGCAATTCAATGGCTGGTTGCAAGATTCTAGCACCTTTTGGTGAGACTTCAGTCATAAAGACTGCCGCACCAATGGCAAAAGGAGTTGCGATAAGGGCTGATAGGATTGTGACAATAAAGGAACCCAAAATCATAGGAAGGGCACCAAATTGTTTACCTGAAGGATTCCAAGTTTGGCCAAAAAGGAAATCAAAGATATTAACCCCATTGACAAAGAAGGTCGACAGACCTTTTTGGGCTACGAAAATCAAAATCATGGCCACAATGATGACAATCAAAGACAGACAGGCAAAGGTCAAGCCTTTTCCTAATTTCTCTAGACGAGAGTTCTTTGAGGGAGAAAGTAATTTTTTAGCTAATTCTTCTTGATTCATTAGTGACTCCCTTCTAGCGCTGTCACCGTTCCAACAGCGTCTTTTTCAACCTTCATTTCCTTGACAGAAATATAGCCCATTCCCTTAACGATTCCGCTTTGTGCTTCATCTGAGAGGACAAAGTTAAGAAATTCTGCCACCAATTCATTAGGCTGACCTAGTGTGTACATGTGTTCGTAAGACCACAAAGGCCAGTTATTGGTTGTTACATTTTCTGCAATCGGCTCATAGCCGTTCAACTTCATGCGTTTAACTGAGTCATCCACATAGGCAAAAGCTAGGTAAGAAATGGCTCCTGGTGTCTGGGAAACAATGTTTTTGACCATCCCATTTGAATCCTGTTCTTGACTCTGCACGGCAGATTGGCCATCCATGATAACACTATCAAAGGTTGCACGCGAACCAGAACTTGCCGCGCGGTTGATAATAGAAATGGCTAGATCTTTCCCACCGACTTCTTTCCAGTTGGTTACTTGGCCTGTGAAGATGCTACGGAGTTGTTCAGTTGTCAGATTTTCAACATCAACTTCCTTGTTCACAATAACTGCCAAGCCCGCTACGGCAACCTTATGGTCCACTAGAGCGGATGCGTTGATACCGTCTTTTTCCTCGGCAAATACGTCTGAATTTCCTACATCAACGGCTCCAGACTGAACCTGAGACAGACCTGTACCAGATCCTCCACCTTGGACGTTGACTGTTTTCCCAACGTGCATAGAGCCAAATTCATCTGCTGCTGCTTCGACCAAGGGCTGAAGAGCCGTTGAGCCAACAGCTGTCATGGATTCTCCACGATCAATCCAGCTAGCACATCCCGCCAAAGAACCTGCTAGCAAAAGAGCCGCAAGGGATAGAGCGAGTTTTTTCCTTTTTTTCACTGTTTTTCTCCTTGAAAATAATGGTGAATGCTGTGAATTTTTTCAACTATTTATTTATGTTTTTCTTTTGAAAATTGGGAGCCAACTGAAGTTCTTTGCTTAGTTTTACTAGTCATTTGCTCAGTTACTTTGCCCACCAATTTTGACTTAAAATGAAAGACAATTTGAAAAAAATCCATACTTCCACTATAACATAGACAAGCTACTTTGACTAGCATTTTCACTTGAATCTGAGGCCTTTTGGAAAATAATTTTTCAAAATATTTCCAGTCACCTTAGCAAAGCCTAAACCATTTCCTTGAACCAAAACTTGGTACCAACCATTTGGCAGACTTTCCGCTAGCTGAACAGTTTCTCCAGCAACATACTTTACAAACGCTTCTTGGTCAATTTCAACCGACTGCTTGACCTGACTCGGTTTCAAGGCTAGTCCAAGAGCAAAACTGGGCTCAAAGCGTTTCTTCTTAAAGGTACCCAGATGCAGGCCATTGCGAGCAATCTTGAGTTTCCCTAAATCTGGCAAGAGTTCTGGCAAGAGATAAAGCTGGTCTCCAAAAGTCTGCAAGATACCCAGTAAATTAACCTTCAAGTGTTTTTGAGTAAATTCCTGCCACAAGGCAACTTGTTCTCGGCTGAGATTGCTCTTACCTGCCTTACATTTAGGTGCTGGATTTTCACCTTTAAATTGTAAATGGGCGACAAACTGACCCTCTCCCTTAAAATGATGAGGATACATCCGAGCCGTTTCTGGCAGGCCAATACCTGCTACCATTCCATTGATATGTTCAACTGGCAACAAATCAAAATCATACTCTTCCAGCAGCCAATTGACAATCTCTTCGTTTTCCTCAGGTGCCCAGGTACAGGTTGAATAAACCAGTCGACCACCTTCAGCTAGCATGGTTACTGCATCTTCCAGAATTTCTCTTTGCAAACTAGCACATTGACTCGGATAATCTAAGCTCCAATAGTCCATAGCATCTGGTTGCTTACGAAACATCCCTTCCCCCGAGCAAGGGGCATCAAGGACAATGAGGTCAAAATAGCCTTTAAAAACCTTGGCCAAGCGGTCGGCAGATTCATTGGTCACCACAACATTTGTCGCTCCAAAGCGCTCCATGTTTTCTACTAAAATCTTAGACCGTTTGCTTGAAATTTCGTTGGAAACAAGAAGGCCTTCCCCTGCTAGATAGGCTGCTAATTGAGTTGATTTTCCTCCTGGTGCAGCTGCCAAGTCCAAGACCTTCATACCAGGACTGGGCTGGGCTACCTGAGCAACCATCTGAGCAGCGGGTTCTTGCGAATAAACCAAACCAGTAGCATGCTCAGGCGATTTTCCTGAAACCTTCCCATAATGTCCCCAAGGGGTTTGAGGAATAGCATCAGAAAAGGAAAGTTGCTCTTCTTTTAAGGGATTGACCCGAAAGGCCGAAACCGCTTCCTCCTCAAAAGAGGCAAGAAAATCTCTTGCCTCATCTCCTAGTATCTCTTCATATTTTTCAACAAATCCTTCTGGAAATTGCATTTAAGTTCTTTTCCTTTCGTAAATATAGGACTGAATTTCCTCCTGCATCTCAAGAGGGACCATCATGACCGGCTGTCTGGTTTGAAAATCAGGATCTTCACCAGAAAGGGTCACAATCCGATAGCCCAGACTTTCCCCTAAAATACTAGCGGCAGCATAATCCCATGGTTGCAGATAGGTGACATAGGTCAACAAACGCCCTGATAAAATCTTGGCAAAACTAATGGCCGCACTCCCATAGACACGAACACCAAGAACCGCTCGACTCAAATCAGCCAAGCCCCATTCATTGGTTTCCAGCATGCCAATATTCCCTGCAATGAGAAAATCTCCAAGTGGTTTTGCTTTAAAAGGAGCTAAGGGCTTATTATTTAGACAAACTGGAAAGGCTCCACCACCGTGATAACAGTCCCCTTTGACCACATCATAAATCAGTCCAAACTGTCCCTGACCATTTTCAAAATAAGCCATCATGACAGCAAAATCTTCCTGCTGGGCTACAAAGTTATTGGTACCATCAATGGGATCAATGACCCAAACCTTGCCCTCTTGAACCGAAGCTCGCAGACAACCCTCTTCAGCGCAAATCTTATCCTCAGGATAACGGGATAAAATCTCACTAATCAAGAGTTCTTGAACTTCCTTGTCCAGTCTGGTCACCAAATCTGTTGGAGAGGACTTGGTCTCAACACACAAATCTTCCTGCATGTGGTCAAGGATGTACTGGCCTGCTTTCTTAATTAGCTCTTTAGCAAATTCAAATTTACTTTCCAAGAGAAATCTTTCCTTCCCCTTTTTCCTTGGCAGCCTGAACTGCTTGGTAAAGCGAATAGCCACTAACCGTTTCAAATTCTCGTCCCAAACGTTTCTCCTCACTCTTGCTTGGCACGACCGCCTTGAATCCCTTATAGGAGTCCAGTAACTTTTTAGCCTCTACCTTGCCTTCATAGGCAGCTTCAACATCATTAAAAAAAGAAAGCACTGAAGCAAGTTCTTCAGTGCTCCACGACAAATCTAGTGGGTAACTATACTGTTTGTTCATTAACTAATACCAGCTCTCATTCTTGCTTCTTTTAGTTCTTGCTTACGGTAACTACGAGGGAGAAAAGCACGAATCTCATCTTCATTAAAACCAATCTGCATGCGTTTGGCATCAATAATAATTGGGCGACGCAAAAGACTAGGGTACTGCTCAATTAAATGAAGCAACTCCGATACCGAAATACTCTCTACATCAATATTCAATTTTTGAAAAATTTTTGAACGAGTTGAAATGATGTCATCAGTACCATTTTCGGTCAAGGAAAGGATGTGTTGCAATTCTTTTCTTGTTAAAGGACTGGTCATAATATTGTGTTCCACAAAGGGAACCTTATGTTTTTCTAACCAGGCCTTTGCCTTACGACATGAAGTACAGCTCGGTGATAGAAATAGTGTAATCATGCTTTTCTCTTCTTATCTATACTTTGCTAATTCTATTATACAAAAAAATAAAGCGCTTGACTAGGGATTTTTAGAAAAAAAGCCTATTTTTTCAAGAAAAATAGACTGCTTGCGAACGATTGACACTATTCAGAATTAGTTAATTCACTCTTATACTCTTCGAAAACCTCTTCAAACCGCGTCAACGTCGCCTTGCCGTACTCAAGTACAGCCTGCAGCTAGTTTCCTAGCTTGCTCTTTGATTTTCATTGAGTATTGACAATAGTTTCAAATCACATACTTAATTTATTTATGCAAACCAGAAACATCCTTAGTATTACTGCTTACGACTTTTCAGATACAGATAGCCAAAGAAGCTTTCATAGAGGGCGAAAAAGAGGAGGAAGGCATGCAGGAAGAAGGTCTCTGGCAAAATCAGAATAACAGGATCCTTGGCTGGGTCAAAGAGCCAAGTATCATCTCCCACAAAGAGAATTTGATGAAAAAGAGTAAAGAATTGGTCAAAACCAATCAAAACTCCCCCAAGACCAATCAGTAAAGGCAAGACCACTAGAGTCAGAAGCCCTTTACTAAATAGAGATAGAAAGCCCTTTTTCACAATCCCTTTGACAAAGAAATAGAAACTTGGTAGAGTCACTAAGGCAACTAGCTGTACCAAGTGAAAGAGATTCTTCACCACTGCAAAGTGGTGCAAACCAGCTGCTGACGAACGAAAATCTGGCATATCTAGAACCTGACTAAAAGGATTGGTCAGGTAATTCATCAAGATATGAAAGTTGTACTGAATAGTTTCTGGTTTTAGATAGACCCGATCGGTCAAACTTAACCACTTAATCTCCAGCGGATAAACAATCCAAGCCAGATAGATGGTCAGAAGGATTGAGAGGGAGAGGAGAAAGAGCATAGAGCTCCAAAAGGTCAGTTTAGTTTTCATCAAAATCCCACTCCGCAAGGCTAGAAACCACATGAGTTGGTGCGATTGGTAGGTCTGCTACTTCTTCTGCCTTGGTAAAACCTGTCGTCACCAAGAGCGTTGGAATACCATTGTCAATCCCAGCTCGGATATCAGTTAGGTAGTTGTCCCCGACCATGATTAACTCTTCACGTTCTAAGCCTAAGTGCTCAACCGCCTTGTTCATAATGATAGCATTTGGTTTCCCGATATAAACAGCTTTAACTCGTGTAGCCGCTTCAAGGAGAGTTACTAGCGAACCTGCTCCAGGTAAAAGACCGCGTTCTGTCGGGATGTTGAGGTCAGGATTGGTTCCGATAAAATGAGCTCCCTTTTGGATAGCAAGAGTTGCTGTCGCAAATTTTTCATAGTCGACTTGCCAGTCCAGACCTACTACCACATAGGCAGGATTATCATTGTCTTCCACATAACCAGCCGCCTTGATGGCTTCCTTGAGACCTTCTTCTCCGATGACATAGACGGTCTTTTCAAGACCCAAGTCATTCATATAGTCAATGGTTGCCAAAGTCGCTGTGTAGACAGTTGATAGGGGCGTATCGATATTAAAATTTTGAGCCAACATCTCCTGAACACTCTCTGGAGTGCGGGTTGTATTGTTGGTCACAAAGAGATAAGGAATATCACGCTTTTGCAATTCATGAACAAAAGCCTCTCCTGCTGGGATTCTGTCTTTCCCCTTATAAATGGTTCCGTCTAAATCAATTAAATAGCCTTTGTATTTCATATATTTTACCCTAATCCTTTTTTATTTCTTGCCAAGTGATAATAGCTTGGGCATTGGTTGCACCGTCGCTTATAATCTCATGTTTGCTTTCCAGTCCAGTCCGTTCAACAGCCGATGTAATCACTCCACCTGGTCGAACTTCCTTGACATACTTGAGGTTGATTTTCTTGGGAATATACTGGGTCAAAAAGTCCGCTCCCATGACCTCAAAAATCCAGTCCAAGTATTTACTGTTATTGACATGGCCATTCATATCCAAGTCGTAAAAACGAACATGGTAATCCTTGCTGATTGGCTCGTCCAAGGACTCATACTTTGGCCCACGGATAAGCTTTTTATCAAAATCAGACTGGTAAGGAGCCACAATCTCAGGTTCAACAGCATGGACTTTTCGACTGTCTCGGTCCATGAGAACAAAGGTCGCCATCATGTGGATGAGCTCCTGCCCCGTTTCATCATAAATAGTAAAGCGACGGTAGCAAAAGAGTCGATTGTAGCTCAAAGCTTCCGTTTCGATGGTGATTTCTTCCGCAAAACGAGGCAAACGAGCCACCTCAATATCGTATTCTGTGATAATCCAGACCAGATTATAGTCCTCCAAAATGGTTTTATCACTAACTCCCAGTTCAATCGACTGCATCCCTGAAACTTGCAAGGACAGCAAAATCACATCTGGAAGTTTGATATGACCGTTCATATCAGCCATATCAAAAGGGATCTTCATTTTCATTTGATAAGTTAAGCCCATGATCCTACTCCAAAATAAATCGTTCTGCTACAGTATCTCCCAAAAAGAGACCTCTCTTTGTCATACGCACGCGATCACCGTCTATTTGCATGAGACCTTGTTGCACCAAGTCTCTGACAATTTCTCCATAAAGCCCCTCAAACGGCCGACCAAATTTCTCCTCAAATCGCGCCATAGAGACCCCTAATTTCTTGCGAAGCCCCAGGAACATTTCTTCTTCCATTTGCTCTTTTTGACTCAGGTGCTCTTCTGTAATACGAGCATTGCCTTCCTCAACCGCACTAAGATAATGACGAATGGGACCATGATTTTTATAACGAACACCATTGACATAACCAGATGCCCCAGCACCGATGCCATAGTATTCGGCATTGTCCCAGTACATGAGATTGTGGCGACTTTCAAAACCAGGTTTGGAGAAATTGGAAATCTCATAATGCTCAAAACCCGCTCGCTCCAGCTCTGCGATGATGTACTCAAACATCTCCGCTTCCAGTTCCTCCTTAGGCAGAGGCAATTTCCCTCGTCGCATACGATTCATAAAGACCGTGTGATTTTCCAATATCAAGCTATAGAGACTCATGTGGGGAATATCCAGCCCAATGGCCTTAACCACATTGTCCTTAACTTGCTCCATAGTCTGACCAGGCAGTGCATAAATCAAGTCAATAGAGATATTGTCAAAACCAGCCAGCTTCAGGCGGTCGATATTTTCATAAATATCCTTCTCCAAATGACTGCGCCCAATCTTTTTCAGCATCTTATCATCAAAGGTTTGCACACCTAGCGAAACACGATTGACAGCCGAGTTTTTCAAAACAGCTATCTTATCTGCATCCAAGTCTCCTGGATTAGCCTCAATGGTCAACTCTTCCAAGGAAGACAAGTCCAAGTTTTTAGTTAAGCCCTTCAATAATATCTCCAGTTGCGGAGCTGACAGGGCTGTTGGTGTCCCACCACCGATGTAGAGGGTTCGCAACTTTTGAATATCATAAGATTGAAACTCTTCTAACAGATGTTCCAAATAACTATCTACCGGCTGATTCTTGATAAAAACTTTTGAAAAGTCACAATAATAACAAATCTGGGTACAAAACGGGATGTGCACATAGGCTGACGTTGGTTTTTTCTGCATAGTACTTATTATACCACAAAAAGCGAACAATACTTAGAATTCCGTTTAACAAAATCCTAGCATTGTTCGCTTTCTTTATCTAATCATTCTTTGTATTTTATGGATAACACAACTATCAGAATCAATCTAGTTCGTTGTTAAAACACAAAAGAATGAATGTTCATCTGACTAAATTTTTAGTCTTCTTTTTTCTTGCGAGCTACAAGTCCAAATCCACTCAATAGTCCAAGAAGTCCTAGAGATGCAAGAGCAGCATTTGATTCTGTTCCTGTATTTGGCAATACATTTTGAGAATCATTTGATTTAGCTCCATTATCATTAGTAGTCTTAGTATCTACCTGATCTGCATTCGGAGTAACTGCATCTGTAGTTGGAGTTGTTGGTGAAGGTGCAGGTGTATCTTGACCAGAACCTCCATTAGTGTCAGGTTTGACTGGCGCAACTGGAATTGTATTTGTATTTGAACCTACTTTTCTGAAAATGTGTGTCATTACTGACTCATTTTCATCAATCATTGTTCTTACAAATTCATATCCTGGAATTGTTCCATGTTCAGCATTCTTTTCATTACCTGTCTTAACAGATGGTTTCAATACATTTCCGTCTTCATCAATCCAGCGAACCTCAATAGTTAATTCTGGTAAAGTGATTGGCTCAGGTAGTTCACCGTTCACTCCACCGTTGAATTCTGGTAATTCAACTGTTGGCGGATCTATTAAGTTCCCGTTTCCATCCACCCCATTTGACGAGATTGGATTTGTGTAGTCTGGGGTTTCTGTTTGAACTTCTGGTTCACCTTTTGAACTTGAAATTTTACCTGGAATTGTGATGTCACTTGTGCCTTCTTTTGGAAGTTTGCCTTCTTCTTGCGCACTTCCTTTTCCAGTCTGTGGTGTTGCTGGTAATTCGTCATTTGGCAATGTTACTTTGCCATCTGTTACGACTTTCTCTCCTTTAACACCTGGTAATTTCACTTTTGTGCCATTTGGTACGCCGCTTACTGTCACGTCCACATTTCCAGTTGTTGGATCTTGCGTTCCTACTGTAAAGGTTGGGGTGCCACTTTCTACCAATTTCTTAGGAATTGTGATGTCACTTGTGCCTTCTTTTGGAAGTTTGCCTTCTTCTTGCGCAC
>NZ_CAUQCJ010000018.1:0-34687 GCF_963516515.1 uncultured Streptococcus sp.
GACGAGGGTCCATGTTGGCTTGGATTTTAAAGACAAATCCTGAGAAATCCTTGTCGTGAGGATCCACAATTTCACCATCTGTTTTCTTGTGTCCATGTGGTTCTGGAGCAAACTTGAGGAAGGTTTCAAGGAAGGTCTGCACACCAAAGTTAGTAAGAGCCGAACCAAAGAAGACTGGTGTCAATTCTCCAGCAAGGATTGCTTCCTCTGAAAACTCATTTCCAGCTTCATTTAAAAGCTCAATATCATCTTTGACTTGCTCGTAGAAAGGATTGCTTCCAAAAAGCTTGTCTCCATCTTCAAGACTAGCAAAACGCTCATCCCCCTTGTAAAGTTCCAAGCGTTGGTTATAGAGGTCATAGAGCCCTTCAAAAGCTTTCCCCATCCCGATCGGCCAATTCATAGGGTAGCTAGCAATGCCCAAGACTTCTTCCAACTCTTGCAAGAGGTCTAGTGGCTCACGACCGTCACGGTCTAGCTTGTTCATAAAGGTAAAGACTGGAATGCCACGATGTTTCACAACCTCAAACAATTTCTTAGTTTGGGCCTCGATACCCTTGGCAGAGTCCACCACCATGACCGCAGCATCCACCGCCATCAAGGTACGATAGGTATCTTCTGAGAAGTCCTCGTGCCCAGGTGTGTCGAGGATATTGACGCGCTTGCCATCGTAGTCAAACTGCATCACAGATGAAGTAACGGAAATCCCACGTTGCTTCTCGATATCCATCCAGTCAGACTTGGCAAAAGTCCCTGTTTTCTTTCCTTTAACCGTACCAGCTTCACGAATCTCGCCCCCAAAGTAGAGCAACTGCTCAGTGATCGTTGTTTTCCCCGCGTCCGGGTGAGAGATGATGGCAAAGGTACGACGTTTCTTAATTTCTTCTTGAATATTCATAAGTTCTCTTTCTTTGATTCTCTATTTTTCTTGTTTCGATATCTAAGAATGATTTTTACATTGGATTTTACCATTCCTTTCAACACTCCATTATATCGAATTTTAGCATTTTTTTCAATTTCTATTTTATATTGAATAAAAGCTTTCCCTTGTAGTCAAATATATCGAAAATCGTGACAATTCTAGCAAAAATGATATAATAAAACAAAAAGGAGATATAATCATGTTCAAAGAATTTGGTGTAACTAATTTAGAAGTGACAAAAGATGATATTTACAAGAATCCAAACAACCCTATTTTGCGCATGTATGATGACGATGAATTAATTGGAACCTTTAGTATTCTAACTGGAGAAGTATTGGAAAACTTGGACTTGGCAGACTATGACATTCGTTTTGCTCAAAAGCAAATTGAGTTAAATCGCGATAACTACCTTGAAACATGGAAGGACTACGTGGGACTACTACATGCCTAAATATTCTTTCTTAAAGTATGGTATTGAAATTCGTCCTAACGAACATAACCATAAAGGTCAAAAAGCGCATATTCACTTTTATATCCACGGAGAAGAAGTGGGTTCAATGTTTCTGAACGGTGAACTGAGAGATGGTAAAGCAAAAGCAAAAGACCTAAAAATGATAAGGCAATATGTCTTAGAAAATGCAGATGAACTTCAGGCTTTATGGAATGAATACCAAAAGAGTGCATATTAAAATCAAAGAATCTTAGTTTGCTAATCAACAACAAACAAAAACTAGCGAGCAATTTTAATGCCTACTATTCAACTATTGCCCCACTTAGGTACTAACCATCCTACTCCCCTTGCAATTTTTTAAATAAATGTTACAATGAATATAGAAAAAGGTGTTGCGTCAACAACACCCCACAGAGCCGTTTAAGACGGTGGCTGTAGTTACATAACTAAAAATAGCTCGTTAACTCGCCAAAGTTAGGACGGCTATTTTTTTGTCTCTTTTACCAATTCAAGGATGAACTTCAGGAGCGTGATAACAAAGTTACCAGCTACAAACATAAGTGTCAAAGCCTCAAAAGGGGACAAATCTGGTTACTCCTTTCTACTAAGATTTTACAGGATCTGCACATAAGCATCACCATCCTTTCGATTTTGTAACCACCGTCTTCACTTCTCTGTCAAACTATTGTACCATATAATTTCCCCTTTGAAATCCTCTTTTCAAACAAATCGTCATTGAAACCCGTTCTCCATCCTATACCTGTCTTTTTTCACCTTTCCCTCCCTTATTTATAGGAAAATATGGTAAAATAGAACAGACTAAAAATCATCATTTCACGAAAGGATGCAAGATGAAAATTACGCAAGAAGAGGTAACACACGTTGCCAATCTTTCAAAATTAAGATTCTCTGAAGAAGAAACTGCTGCCTTTGCGACTACCTTGTCTAAGATTGTTGACATGGTTGAATTGCTGGGCGAAGTTGACACAACTGGTGTCGCACCTACTACGACCATGGCTGACCGCAAGACTGTACTCCGCCCTGATGTAGCCGAAGAAGGAACAGACCGCGATCGCTTGTTTAAAAACGTACCTGAAAAAGACAACTACTATATCAAGGTACCAGCTATCCTAGACGATGGAGGAGATGCCTAATGACTTTCAACAATAAAACCATTGAAGACTTGCACAATCTCCTTGTTTCTAAGGAAATTTCTGCAACTGAATTGACCCAAGCAACGCTTGAAGATATCAAGTCTCGAGAGACAGCTATCAACGCTTTTGTTACCATCGCTGAGGAGCAAGCCCTTGCTCAAGCTAAAGCTATTGATGAAGCTGGAATTGACGCTGACAATGTCCTTTCAGGAATTCCACTTGCAGTTAAGGATAACATCTCTACAGACGGCATTCTCACAACTGCTGCCTCAAAAATGCTCTACAATTATGAGCCTATCTTTGATGCGACAGCCGTTGCCAATGCAAAAGCTAAAGGCATGATTGTCGTAGGAAAGACCAACATGGATGAGTTTGCCATGGGTGGTTCAGGTGAAACTTCACACTACGGAGCAACTAAAAATGCTTGGGACCACAGCAAGGTTCCTGGTGGCTCGTCTAGTGGTTCTGCCGCAGCCGTAGCGTCAGGACAAGTCCGCTTGTCACTTGGTTCTGATACTGGTGGTTCCATCCGCCAACCTGCTGCCTTCAACGGAATCGTTGGTCTCAAACCAACCTACGGAACGGTTTCTCGTTTCGGTCTCATTGCCTTCGGTAGCTCATTAGACCAGATTGGACCTTTTGCTCCTACTGTTAAGGAAAACGCCCTCTTGCTCAATGCGATTGCCAGCGAAGATGCTAAAGACTCTACTTCTGCTCCTATCCGAATTGCCGACTTTACTTCAAAAATCGGTCAAGACATCAAGGGCATGAAAATTGCTTTACCTAAAGAATATCTTGGCGAAGGAATTGACCCAGAGGTTAAAGAAACCATCCTTAATGCCGCTAAACACTTTGAAAAACTTGGTGCTATCGTTGAAGAAGTCAGCCTTCCTCACTCTAAATACGGGGTTGCCGTTTACTACATCATCGCTTCATCAGAAGCTTCATCAAACTTGCAACGCTTTGACGGTATCCGTTACGGCTACCGCGCAGAAGATGCAACCAATCTTGATGAAATCTATGTAAACAGCCGTAGCCAAGGTTTCGGTGAAGAAGTGAAACGCCGTATCATGCTAGGTACTTTCAGCCTTTCATCAGGTTACTACGATGCCTACTATAAGAAAGCTGGTCAGGTTCGTACACTCATCATTCAAGATTTCGAAAAAGTCTTTTCGGATTATGACTTGATTTTGGGACCAACTGCTCCTAGTGTTGCTTATGACTTGGACTCACTCAACCACGACCCAGTTGCCATGTACTTGGCTGACCTTTTGACCATCCCAGTCAACTTGGCTGGTCTCCCAGGAATTTCGATTCCTGCTGGATTCTCTCAAGGTCTACCTGTCGGTCTGCAATTGATTGGTCCTAAGTATTCTGAGGAAACCATTTACCAAGCTGCTGCTGCTTTTGAAACAACAACAGACTACCACAAACAACAACCCGTGATTTTTGGAGGTGACAACTAATGAACTTTGAAACAGTCATTGGACTTGAAGTCCACGTAGAGCTCAACACCAATTCAAAAATCTTCTCACCTACTTCTGCCCACTTTGGAAATGACCAAAATGCCAACACCAACGTGATTGACTGGTCTTTCCCAGGAGTTCTGCCAGTTCTCAATAAAGGTGTTGTCGATGCCGGTATCAAGGCTGCTCTTGCCCTCAATATGGACATCCACAAAAAGATGCACTTTGACCGCAAGAACTACTTCTATCCTGATAATCCAAAAGCCTACCAAATTTCTCAGTTTGATGAACCAATTGGTTACAATGGATGGATTGAAGTCGAACTAGAAGACGGTACGACTAAGAAAATCGGTATCGAACGTGCCCACCTAGAAGAAGATGCTGGTAAAAACACCCACGGTACAGATGGCTACTCTTATGTTGACCTCAACCGCCAAGGGGTGCCCTTGATTGAAATTGTATCTGAAGCCGACATGCGTTCCCCAGAGGAAGCCTATGCTTATCTGACAGCTCTCAAGGAAGTCATCCAGTACGCTGGCATTTCTGACGTTAAGATGGAGGAAGGTTCTATGCGTGTGGATGCCAATATCTCTCTTCGTCCTTATGGTCAAGAGAAATTCGGTACCAAGACTGAGTTGAAAAACCTCAACTCCTTCTCAAATGTCCGTAAAGGGCTTGAATACGAAGTCCAACGTCAAGCTGAAATCCTACGCTCAGGCGGTCAAATTCGCCAAGAAACACGCCGTTACGATGAAGTTAACAAAGCAACCATCCTCATGCGTGTCAAAGAAGGTGCTGCAGACTACCGCTACTTCCCAGAACCAGACCTACCTCTCTTTGAAATTTCAGATGAGTGGATTGAGGAAATGCGGACAGAGTTGCCAGAGTTTCCGAAAGAACGCCGTGCGCGTTACGTGGCTGGCCTTGGCTTGTCAGACTACGATGCTAACCAGTTGACTGCTAACAAAGTCACTTCTGACTTCTTTGAGAAAGCTGTTGCTCTTGGTGGTGATGCCAAGCAAGTTTCTAACTGGCTCCAAGGAGAAGTCGCTCAGTTCTTGAACGCCGAAGGCAAGACACTGGAACAAATCGAATTGACACCAGAAAACTTGGTTGAAATGATTGCCATCATCGAAGACGGTACTATCTCTTCTAAGATTGCCAAGAAAGTCTTTGTCCATCTAGCCAAAAATGGCGGTGGTGCGCGTGAATACGTGGAAAAAGCAGGCATGGTTCAAATTTCAGATCCAGCTGTTTTGATTCCAATTATCCACCAAGTCTTTACGGATAACGAAGTCGCAGTTGCCGACTTCAAGTCAGGTAAACGTAATGCAGATAAGGCCTTCACAGGATTCCTTATGAAAGCAACCAAAGGCCAAGCTAACCCACAAGTTGCCCTAAAACTCCTTGCCCAGGAATTAGCGAAATTGAAAGAAGATGAATAACAGACTTTTTATATACCTTTTTCTATTTTAGAAAGAAGAAAAAATGAACAAATTTTTACGATTGCTATTTGTTTTAGTCATCATCGCTATGTTAGGCGCTTCTATACTACAAATTTTCTTTCCATCATATATGGGAAGTCACTCAGGGTACGGAATCGCTGCTGGTTGGCAACGAGAAATTGGAATATGGAACCTAGCTGTACTGATTCTTATTCTCGGTGTCAATATTAAGTACGATTGGTTCTATCTACGAATCGTGCTTCTCGCCCTCATCATCGGCGGGATTGGAATAGGAACAAATCACTTAGTCAATTTTATGGAGTATCATTCTCCTGTGAATGCTATCGGCGCTTTCGAAAATTACTTGCTAGCGACGGGGTGGATTGTAGGTTGGTTCATTGAACATCATTCCATAAAGAAGATAACTGCTAGTAAATAACGACAAGTATATCTTAGATGATTCTTAAAGGTTATAAAATAGTTTAATAATCATTCAAATTAAGAGATCTACCTTTTCAATAGCCTCAATGCCAATCAAGAACTCTTTAACGAACTTGCTAAACAAGAGGCCAAGCCAACCCACAAGTTGCCCTTAAACTCCTTGCACAGGAATTAGCCAAGTTGAAAGAAGAGTAATATGGAAAAACCAGCCCTGAGGTTGGTTTTTTCTCCCCTACCATCTCCCAATAACTATTTTGGCTTTATTTCCAGAATATTTTATGGTAAAATGAAGAGTAATAATATTTATTAAAGAGGTAAAAACATGATTGAAGCAAGCAAATTGAAAGCTGGTATGACATTTGAAACTGCAGACGGAAAATTGATCCGCGTTTTGGAAGCTAGCCACCACAAACCAGGTAAAGGGAACACAATCATGCGTATGAAATTACGTGATGTCCGTACTGGTTCTACTTTTGACACAAGCTACCGTCCAGAAGAAAAATTCGAACAAGCTATTATCGAAACTGTTCCAGCTCAATACTTGTACAAAATGGATGAAACTGCCTACTTCATGAACACTGAAACTTACGACCAATACGAAATTCCAGTCGTAAACGTTGAAAATGAATTGCTTTACATCCTTGAAAACTCTGATGTGAAAATCCAATTCTACGGAACTGAAGTAATCGGTGTAACTGTACCAACTACTGTTGAATTGACAGTTGCTGAAACACAACCATCTATCAAAGGTGCTACTGTTACAGGTTCTGGTAAACCAGCAACTATGGAAACTGGACTTGTTGTCAACGTTCCTGACTTCATCGAAGCTGGACAAAAATTGATCATCAACACTGCAGAAGGAACTTACGTTTCTCGTGCCTAATCTCTAGAAAGAGGTCATTCTATGGGAATTGAAGAACAATTTGGCGAAATCGTTATCGCTCCACGTGTACTTGAAAAAATTATTGCCATCGCAACTGCTAAAGTTGAAGGTGTCCACTCATTTTCAAATAAATCCGTATCTGATACCCTATCAAAACTCTCTCTTGGTCGTGGCGTCTACTTAAAAGAAAGCAACGAAGAGCTAACTGCTGACATCTACCTCTACCTTGAGTATGGTGTGAAAGTACCAAAAGTTGCTCTTACTATTCAAAAAGCGGTCAAAGATGCCGTCCGTGATATGGCTGATGTGGAACTTTCTGCTGTCAACATCCATGTTACAGGAATTGTTCCAGACAAAACACCTAAACCAGAGTTGAAAGATTTATTTAACGAGGACTTCCTCAATGACTAGTCCATTATTAGAATCTAGACGCGAACTTCGTAAATGCGCTTTTCAAGCTCTCATGAGCCTTGAATTTGGTACAGATATGGAAACAGCTTGTCACTTTGCCTACACACATGACCGTGAAGATGCAGATGTGCAAATCCCTGCCTTTCTTCTAAACTTGGTTTCTGGTGTTCAAACTCAAAAAGACGAGTTGGATAAACAAATCAACCAGCACCTCAAGTCAGGCTGGACAGTTGAACGCTTGACCTTGGTCGAAAAAAACTTACTACGCTTGGGTATCTTTGAAATCACATCATTTGATACACCTCAGCTGGTAGCAGTCAATGAAGCCATTGAACTCGCTAAGAATTTTTCAGATCAAAAATCAGCCCGCTTTATCAACGGACTGCTTAGTCAATTTGTAACTGAAGGAAATGAATAATCGAAAAGGTGTTTGGTCTTCCATGCACCTTTTGACTTTCCCCTCTGCACAGAGTAATACTCAATGAAAATCAAAAAGCAAACTAGGAAGCTAGCCGCAGGCTGCTCAAAACACTGTTTTGAGGTTGTGGATAGAACTGACGAAGTCAGTAACCATATATACGGTAAGGGGACGCTGACGTGGTTTGAAGAGATTTTCGAAGAGTATAAGAACCACATAAAAACTAGAACTGCCTACCAGTTCTAGTTTTTATGTATTCTGAGGTATTAGTATTTTCTAAATCGTTGATAGCGTTCTTCCAACAACTCTGATAGCGGTTTTTGTGAAAGTCTAGCTAGATCAGCTTGAAGTTCTTTTTTGACATTCTTAATTAGTTCTTTGCTCGAAAGTCCTGCTTCAGAAATCACCTTATCCACCACGTCCATTTCTAACAGCTCATGAGAAGTGATTTTCATCAGTTCAGCTGCTTCCATGGCACGACTACCGTCCTTCCATAGAATAGAAGCAAAACCTTCTGGGCTGAGAATGGCATAGATAGAATTTTCTAGCATCCAGACACGGTCTGCTACTGCTAGTGCCAGAGCTCCACCTGAACCACCTTCACCAATAATAATGGCGATAATAGGAACTTTCAGGTCACTCATTTCCATGAGGTTGCGAGCAATAGCTTCTCCCTGTCCACGTTCTTCCGCTCCGACACCAGGATAGGCGCCTGCTGTATTGATAAAAGTCACCACTGGACGGCCAAACTTTTCAGCCTGTTTCATCAAACGTAGAGCCTTGCGGTAGCCTTCTGGATGCGGTTGTCCAAAATTCCGTTTTAAATTGTCTTGCAAACTCTTGCCTTTTTGGATACCAACCACTGTTACAGCTTGGTCTCCAAGCCAGCCAATACCACCAACAACTGCACCATCGTCACGAAAAGAACGGTCACCGTGTAATTGGATAAATTCATCAAAAATGCCTGTCGCAAAGTCCAAGGTTGTCAAGCGACTCTGCTCACGCGCTTCTCTGACTATTTTTGCAATATTCATCTAGGACCCCCTCCGTGCAATCTGACTAGGCTAGCAATCGTATCTGGCAAGTCTCTTCTTTTAACAATAGCATCCACAAAGCCATGTTCCAATAGGAATTCTGCCTTTTGGAACCCCTCAGGCAAGCTTTCACGAACCGTATTTTCAATCACACGACGCCCAGCAAAACCGACTAAACTCTGTGGTTCTGCTAGAATGATATCGCCTTCCATAGCGAAAGAAGCTGTTACACCACCTGTCGTTGGATCTGTCAAAATGGTCAGGTAAAAGAGCCCTGCATTTGAATGGCGTTTAACCGCTGCAGAAATCTTGGCCATTTGCATGAGACTCATGATTCCTTCCTGCATACGGGCTCCACCAGAGGCTGTGAAGAGGACAACTGGCAATTTTTCAACAGTCGCATACTCAAACAAACGAGTGATTTTTTCCCCTACAACCGTACCCATAGAAGCCATGATAAAGTTGGAATCCATAATCCCAAGAGCCACAGTCTGACCTTTAATAAGAGCAGTTCCTGTCACAACGGCTTCATCCAGACCTGTTTTTTCACGCATAGCTGCTAGTTTCTTTTGATAACCAGGGAAATGCAAGGGATCCTTGCTTTCAATCCCTGTAAACAATTCCTTGAAGGTTCCCATATCAATTGTCAAAGCCAAGCGTTCTTGGGCAGAAATACGAAAGGTATAGCTACAATGTGGACAGATACGCTCACTTCCCAGATCCTTCTGATAAATGGTATGCTTACAGCCTGGACACTGAGAGAATAATTCATCTGGAACCTCTGGCTTGGCTTGAGGTTTTTCCCTAACCGAACGATTGGGATTGATTCGAATATACTTATCTTTTTTACTAAATAGAGCCATTAATTCCCCTTTTCGGTTTAAACTCTTAAAGTCATTTTATTCTTTTTCTTGATATTTAGGTAAGAAGGTTTCCATCAAGAAGGAAGTATCATAATCCCCAGCAATGACATTGCGATCTGAAATGAGGTCAAGCTGGAAATCTGCATTGGTCTGCACCCCCTCTATCTCTAGTTCATAGAGGGCACGTTGCATTTTCATCAAGGCATCAAAACGATTCTCCCCATGAACGATGACTTTGGCAATCATACTATCATAATAAGGCGGAATAGTATAACCTGGATAAACCGCTGAATCCACGCGCAAGCCAACTCCCCCACTTGGAAGATATAAATTGGTAATCTTACCGGGACTTGGAGCAAAGTTGAAGGCTGGGTTTTCTGCATTGATACGACACTCGATGGCATGGCCACGTAGGACAATATCTTCTTGCTTCACAGACAGAGGTTGACCTGCCGCAATGCGAATCTGTTCCTTAACGATATCCACACCTGAAACAAACTCTGTTACTGGATGTTCTACTTGTACACGAGTATTCATCTCCATAAAATAGAATTTACCGCTAGCTTCATCAAGAAGAAACTCAATGGTCCCTGCATTCTCATAGCCAACAGACTCTGCCGCTCGAACAGCAGCAGCACCAATTTCATGACGCAGCGTTTTTCCGATTGCAATCGAAGGACTTTCTTCCAAAACCTTTTGATTATTCCGTTGAAGAGAACAATCCCGTTCCCCCAAGTGAATCACATTCCCGTGTTCATCTCCTAGGATTTGAACCTCGATGTGACGAGCTGGATAGATGACCCGTTCTATGTACATAGCCCCATTGCCATAATTGGCCTTGGCTTCACTAGAGGCTGTTTCAAAGGCTGAAACGAGGTCTTCTGGTTTTTCAACCTTACGAATCCCTTTACCACCTCCACCTGCTGAAGCCTTGAGCATAACAGGATAGCCAATTTTTTCAGCAACAATCAAAGCTTCCTCAGAGTTATGCACTTCTCCATCTGAACCTGGAATGACAGGTACACCTGCTTTGATCATCTGAGCACGCGCATTGATCTTGTCTCCCATCATATCCATTACATGACCAGATGGACCGATAAACTTGATGCCAACCTCTTCACACATAGTTGCAAATTTGGAATTTTCACTGAGAAATCCAAAACCTGGGTGAATGGCCTCTGCCTCAGTCAAGACTGCAGCTGATAGAACCGCATTAATATTGAGATAAGACTCTGTTGCCTTACCAGGACCGATACAAACCGCTTCATCTGCCAAAAGCGTATGAAGGGCTTCCTTATCAGCAGTTGAATAAACCGCCACCGTCGCAATGCCCAATTCACGCGCCGCACGGATAATACGAACCGCAATTTCACCACGATTGGCAATTAAAATTTTTCGAAACATGGAGAACCTCCTTAGTTCCCTATTGCAAAGGTAAGAGTACCACTGGCTGCAAGCTTGCCATCCACTTCAGCCTTTGCTTCAACCACAGCAATTGTGCCACGACGTTTTACAAACGTTGCCGTCATAAGCAATTGGTCGCCTGGTACAACTTGCTTCTTGAACTTAACCTTGTCCATACCAGCGTAGAAGACTAGTTTCCCTTTATTTTCAGGCTTAGACAACTCCAAGACACCAGCTGTTTGCGCCAAGGCTTCCATGATCAGAACACCTGGCATAACTGGATATTGAGGGAAATGACCGTTAAAGAAGGGCTCATTGATGGTCACATTTTTGATGGCAACAATGGTATCCTCGCTCACTTCCAAGACACGGTCTACTAGGAGCATGGGATAACGGTGGGGAAGGGCTTCTTTGATTCCTTGAATATCGATCATTTGATACGTACCAATCCTTTACCAAACTCAACCATTTCTTCATTTGAAACGAGAATTTCTGTTACCACACCATCCTTAGGTGCAGGAATTTCATTCATGACTTTCATGGCTTCGATAATGACCAATGTTTGACCTTTTTTAACAGTATCACCAACTGTTACAAAGGCAGGTTTATCTGGACCAGCAGCCAAGTAAGCCACCCCAACAAGTGGGCTCTCTACAACATCTCCCTCAGCAGCCACACTTGCTTCTACTGGCGCCGAAGTTTCTTCCACTACAGTTTCTGCTGGAGCAGATGAAGGCGCTACTGGACTTGGTGTTGCTAGAACGGGCGCTGGAGCGACTTGAGCTGCAACTTCAGGTACAAGTCTAGCTTCATTCTTGCTAAACTGCAACTCATCCGTCCCATTTTTATAAGAAAATTCTCTCAAACTTGACTGGTCAAATTGAGCCATCAAGTCTTTAATATCGTTTAAATTCATACTTATTTATTCTCCCAACGTTTGAAAGCAAGAACTGCATTGTGCCCACCAAAACCAAAAGTATTTGAAATGGCGTATGGAATTTCTTGCTCCAAGCCTTGTCCATAAACGACATTGGCTTCGATATAATCTGATACTTCACTTGTTCCAGCTGTCATTGGAACAAAGTTATGACGCATAGCCTCGATTGTTACGATAGCTTCTACTGCACCTGCAGCACCCAGCAAATGTCCTGTGAATGATTTGGTTGATGATACAGGTACTTCCTTACCAAGAACAGCTACGATCGCACCACTTTCTCCTTTTTCATTAGCAGGAGTTGACGTTCCGTGAGCATTGACATAGGCTACTTGCTCTGGAGAAATCTCAGCTTCTTCCAAGGCTAGTTTGATGGCCTTGATAGCTCCCTGACCTTCTGGATGTGGTGAAGTCATATGGTAGGCATCACAAGTATTTCCGTAACCAACCACTTCAGCCAGGATAGTAGCGCCACGTTTTTCGGCGTGTTCAAGACTTTCAAGAACCAACATCCCAGAACCTTCACCCATGACAAAACCATTACGGTCTTTATCAAATGGAATAGAAGCACGAGATGGATCCTCTGTAGTAGAGAGAGCTGTTAGGGCTTGGAAACCAGCAATAGCAAAAGGTGTGATAGAGGCTTCTGAACCACCTACCAACATAACATCTTGGAAGCCAAACTTAATTGAGCGGAAGGCATCCCCAATCGCGTCATTTGATGAAGCGCAGGCAGTATTGATAGATTTACAAACACCGTTTGCTCCAAAACGCATAGCAACATTTCCTGAAGCCATATTTGGCAAGGCTTTTGGAAGGGTCAATGGTTTCACACGTTTTGGTCCTTTGTCATTTAGGCGAAGCACTTGATCTTCAATTTCTTTGATTCCACCAATACCAGAGGCAACAATAACACCAAAACGATCTTTATCAAGAGTCTCTACATCGAGATTTGCGTGATTGACAGCTTCTTGGGCTGCGTACAAGGCATACAAAGAGTAGTTATCGAAACGATTGGTATCTTTCTTAACAAAGTATTTATCAAAAGGAAAATCTTGGATTTCTGCTGCATTATGCACATCAAAGTCACTATGATCAAATTTTGTAATTGGACCAATTCCGATTTTTCCAGTTGTCAAACTATTCCAAAATTCTTCTGGTGTATTTCCGATTGGAGATGTTACTCCATAACCTGTTACTACTACGCGATTTAGTTTCATCTTTTTTACCTCTAGCTTCTGCTACATACTTAAGCCACCATCAATGGCAACTACTTGACCAGTTAGATAATCTTGGCCTGCTAAAAATACTGTCAAATCTGCAACCTGTTCTGCCTGCCCAAATTCTTTCATAGGAATTTGCGCCAGCATGGCATCTTTTACCTTGTCTGATAGAACAGCTGTCATATCGGACTCAATCATTCCAGGTGCAATAGCATTAACCCTGATATTGCGATTGGCCACTTCACGCGCCACAGACTTGGTAAAACCAATCAAACCAGCCTTAGAAGCTGCATAGTTAGCTTGACCAATATTTCCCATCAAACCAACAACACTAGACATATTAATGATAGCACCTTCTCTGGCTTTCATCATCGGTTTCAAGACTGATTGTGTCATGTTAAAGGCACCAGTCAAGTTAACCTTGAGCACTTTTTCAAAATCTGCTTCTGTCATCTTGAGCATAAGGGTATCTTGGGTAATCCCTGCGTTATTGACCAAAACATCTACTGAACCCAGCTCTGCAATAGCGTCCTCAACCATACGCTTAGCGTCTGCAAAATCGGACACATCTCCTGATATAGGAACCACCTTGACACCATAGTCTGCAAATTCAGCGAGCAATTCTTCTGAGATTGCCCCACGACTGTTTAAAACAATATTGGCTCCTGCTTGAGCAAACTTGTGGGCAATGGCCAGACCAATTCCACGACTCGAACCTGTAATAAAGATATTTTTATTTTTTAGTTGCATTCTTTTCTCCTGTTTCCTCTTGTATTTATGGGAGAAGGGATTACTTGTTTTCTAGCAAGGTTTCCAAACTAGCCTGATCTTCAACATTGGCTAGTTTAGCTGTCTTATCAATTTTTTTGACAAAGCCTGACAAGACTTTCCCCGGTCCAATCTCTATAAAGTTGGTTACGCCTGCTTCTTGCATAACTGCAATACTTTCATAGAAACGAACTGGCTCCCTGACCTGACGCGTCAAAAGTTGAGTAATGTCTTCTTTTTGCATGACCCTTGCTTCTGTATTGCCGACTAGGGGACAAGTAAAATCTGAAAAACTTACCTGAGCTAGAGTTTCAGCTAGTTTCTGGCTAGCAGGCTCAAGGAGAGCGGTATGAAAAGGTCCTGAAACCTTGAGAGGAATCAAGCGTTTAGCACCTGCTTCTTGCAAGAGTTCAACAGCTCGATCAACTGCAACCACTTCTCCACCAATCACGATTTGTGCAGGTGTATTATAGTTGGCTGGGGTAACCACTCCAAGTTCAGAAGCTTTTCGACATGCTTCCTCAATGACCTCTACTGGCGTATTGAGAACTGCTACCATCTTGCCAGAGCCAGCAGGAGCTGCTTCTTCCATATAGGCTCCACGCTTAGCTACCAAGGCAACCGCATCTTCAAAATCCAAGGCGCCGCTGGCCACCAAGGCAGAATATTCCCCGAGGGACAAACCAGCAACCATATCAGGCTGATAACCCTTTTCTTGCAATAAACGGTAAATAGCAACTGAAGTCGCTAAAATAGCCGGTTGGGTATAGCGGGTCTGATTAAGTTTTTCTTCTTCTGTATCAATGAGATAACGCAAATCATAACCGAGTACCTGACTCGCTTGATCAATCGTTTCTTTGACAATCGGATACTGATCATAGAGATCCCGTCCCATACCTAGATACTGGGCACCTTGACCAGCAAATAAAAAGGCTGTTTTAGTCATTTCTTACAACTCCTGCCCAACGAGAGGCTTCTTCTTGAATTTTCTTAGCTGCTCCGTAATACAAATCTTTTAGGATTTCTTCAACGGTTTCTTCTTTGGAAACAAGGCCTGCAATCTGACCTGCCATAACAGATCCACCATCCACATCTCCGTGAACAACCGCTTTGGCTAGAGCACCTGCTCCCATTTGTTCAAAAATTTCCAAATCTGGATTTTCTTGTTTAAAGGCATCTTTTTCAGCTTGTTCAAAATCACGAGTCAACTGATTTTTAATCGCACGAACAGCATGTCCAAAGTGTTGAGCTGAAATCGTAGTATCAATATCTCTAGCTTTTAAAATTTTCGCCTTATAATTTGGATGAGCATTAGACTCTTTTGCAACGACAAAACGAGTTCCAACCTGAACAGCCTCTGCACCTAGCATAAAGCCAGCCGCAGCACCTTCACCATCCGCAATCCCTCCTGCAGCAATAACAGGAATAGATACAGCAGCAGCAACCTGACGCACCAAGGTCATGGTTGTTAATTTCCCAATATGTCCCCCAGCTTCCATTCCTTCTGCAATGACAGCGTCCGCACCGATTTTTTCCATGCGTTTAGCTAAAGCAACACTTGGTACAACAGGAATAACTGTAATACCAGCTTCATGGAAACGTTCCATGTATTTACTTGGATTTCCTGCTCCTGTTGTAACTACCTTAACACCTTCCTCGATAACGAGGTCTACAATATCTTCCACAAAGGGAGACAAGAGCATGATGTTGACACCAAAGGGTTTATCAGTCAATGATTTGATTTTATCAATATTTGCCTTGACAACTTCTTTAGGGGCATTCCCCCCACCGATAATCCCTAGTCCTCCAGCCTTGGAAACAGCCCCTGCCAAATCACCATCAGCAACCCAGGCCATTCCTCCTTGGAAAATAGGATAATCAATGTTCAATAATTCTGTAATACGCGTTTTCATAGTGCCTCCATCGTTTCTTGCTTACGTAATAGTTCGATATCGTCATAATTTGAAAATCAAACTATTGCCTAAACAAGAGGGAGCGGGTTTCCCTACTCCTTCTATCTATATTCTGTTTATTTTGTTTGCTCTTCAACGTAGGCAACCAAGTCACCAACTGTTTTCAAGTCATCTTCTGCTTCGATTTGGATATCAAAAGCATCTTCGATTTCTGAGATTACTTGGAACAAGTCCAATGAATCTGCATCCAAGTCATCAAAAGTTGATTCAAGTGTTACTTCTGATGCGTCTTTTCCAAGTTCTTCAACGATAATTTCTTGTACTTTTTCAAATACTGCCATGATAGGACTCCTTTAAAATAAATAGTTTTTTATAACAATGTGTTCACCACATGATTACCTAAATTGTAAGAATGAGCGTGCCCCAGGTCAAGCCTCCACCGAAGCCTGATAGCAGAACAGTCTGGCTACCATCTAAATGGATGAGGCCTTGTTCTACACACTCTGAAAGTAAAATCGGGATACTGGCTGCACTGGTATTGCCATATTCCATCATATTGGCTGGAAGTTTAGCTCGGTCAACACCGATTTTTCTAGCCATCTTATCCAAAATACGGTCATTAGCCTGATGAAGTAGCAGATAATCCAAGTCTGTCGCCTCTATAGGAGACTCATCAATAGTCTGTTTGATAGACTTGGCTACATCTCTAATAGCAAAATCAAAGACTGCGCGTCCATCCATCTTCAAAAATGAATCTGCATTTTCTTGATCTGAAAATGGAGAATGCAAGCCTGAATGTCCATAAGTCAGACACTCACTGCGACTTCCATCGCTATTGAGACTCTCAGCCAAGAAATGCTCTTGCTCGCTAGCTTCTAGCAAGACTCCACCAGCACCATCTCCAAACAACACAGCTGTTGATCGATCCGACCAATCGACTGCTTTAGAGAGGGTTTCACTACCAATCACCAAGCCTTTTTGAAAGCGACCAGAAGCGATAAACTTTTCAGCAGTTGAAAGAGCAAATACAAATCCACTACAAGCAGCTGTTAGGTCAAAAGCAAAGGCCTTATTAGCACCAATATTAGCTTGGACTCGAGCAGCTGTAGAGGGCATCATCGAATCAGGAGTAATGGTAGCTAGGATGATAAAATCCAGCTCCTCTCCTGTGATTCCAGCTTTTGCCATCAGTTTCTTAGCAACCTCTGTAGCCAAATCACTAGTAGATTCTGTTCTTGAAATATGCCTTTGTCGTATTCCCGTCCGACTTGAAATCCACTCATCATTGGTATCCATAATCTGGGCCAAATCATGATTTGTAACCACTTGCTCTGGTACATAATGAGCAACCTGGCTTATTTTTGCAAAAGCCATTATCTCAAATCCTCCAAAAATTGATAAAGATTAGTCAGACCTTTGCTCATAACCTCAATTTCTTGCTTACTCATACCATCGATGATTTTTTCAACCATGGCCTTGTGGAAGCGTTTATGTAGTCTATGAACCAAGCGACCTTTCTTTGTCAAATGCAGATGCACCACACGTCGATCATGTTCTGAACGAATGCGTTCAATGTAACCCTTGCGTTCGAGATTATTCAAACTAGTCGTAACTGTCCCAAGAGTCACCATCAACTCTTTTGACACTTGACTTGGTGTCACATCTGGGAATTTCCCAATCACATCAATCGTATGCATTTCTTTGATGGAGATATCTTTGAAACGACTACCCCTCAAGCTAACTTCCTCGATGACGAGGACATTGTTAAATATAGATGTTAAATATTCATTAATTCGTTGGTAGTCCAATCTTTCTTTCCCTCCTTCTCAAAAAAACTTTTACAATCAAAACATTTGACAAAAGAATTATATCAAACTTCAAAGAATGGCGCAAGTATTTTTTTATTTTCCTATAAATTTAGGTCTTCTTCTCTCCGAATGAGCCCGAACTCCTTCTTTAAAATCCTCCGTTTTAGCTAGAGATTCTTGAAGGTTTAGTTCTAAAGCAGCATAATCTTGCCAATCTTTAAATTGGCTCTTCCAAACCAACTTCTTGATAGCTGCATAGGAATTAGCTGAACCACGTCTTAATTTTTTAAGAAGCTGTTCTCTGATTTTTTCTAACTTATCAGCTTCAGAAATACGGTAAACCACACCCCACTCTAGAGCTTTTTCTGCGGTCAAAGCCTCTCCTGTCATAGCTAGTTGAGTTGCACGCGTCACACCGATACTGCGGCTCAAGAGATGAATTCCTCCTGCATCAGGAGCCAAACCAACTCCAACAAAGGCTTGAATAAATTTAGCCTTATCGGTCGCTAAACAGAAATCTGCAGCAACAGCCATATTTGCTGCAGCACCTGCAACAGCCCCATCAACTTCCATCAAGACAGGTTTTGCAATTTGCTTGATTTTATAAGAAATAGTATTGACCAATTCTGCGATTTTCGTCAATGATGGAATATCATCCTCATCCACTGCCCGCTTCATCTCTACTAGATCTCCTCCAACTGAGAAGACTTTGCCATTGGCATTGATTATAATAAAATGCACAGCTGGATCCTCTTCTGCCAGAGTCAAGGCTTCTAAAATCTCCTCACACATGGGAATATGGAAACCATTAGCGACATCAGGACGGTTTAAAGTAATAATTGCCAAATCCTCTTCAAGCTGATAAATAATATGTTTCATCTGGGCTCCTTTTTATTTTTATATACAAGTTAAATCATTTTATTATCAAAGTATATCTTTTTTACTCTTAAAAAGCAAGAATAAGAATGTAATAAGTGTCTCAGCCGATTTTAGATTCCTTATCTTTCCCTGTAAAATAGCTTATTTTCTTCATTGAAAAAAGGCTTTCTTTCTGCTATAATCGTATAAAATACTTACTTTAGGAGTTCTTATGAAAGTTGTTAAATTTGGAGGTAGCTCTCTTGCCTCTGCTGGTCAATTAGAAAAAGTTTTAAACATCGTTAAAAGCGATCCAGAACGCCGTTTTGTAGTTGTTTCTGCACCTGGGAAACGCAATGCTGAAGATACTAAGGTTACGGATGCCTTGATTAAATACTACCGCGACTATGTTGCTGGTAACGATATTAGCAAGAGCCAAAACTGGATTATCGACCGCTATGCTGCTATGGTTAGTGAACTAGGACTGAAACCTGCTGTTTTAGAAAAAATTTCTAAAAGCATTCGTGCCTTGGCCACTCTTCCTATCGAAGAAAATGAATTTCTCTACGATACTTTCCTAGCAGCGGGTGAAAACAACAATGCTAAATTAATCGCTGCCTACTTTAATCAAAATGGGATTGATGCACGCTATGTGCACCCTAGAGAAGCTGGGATTGTGGTAACAAGTGAGCCTGGTCACGCTCGCATCATTCCATCAAGTTACGACAAGATTGAAGAATTAACAAATGCAAATGAAGTCCTTGTTATTCCTGGTTTCTTTGGAGTTACTAAGGAAAATCAAATCTGTACCTTCTCACGTGGAGGCTCTGACATTACAGGTTCTATCATTGCTGCAGGTGTAAAAGCTGATCTCTATGAAAACTTTACAGACGTTGATGGTATCTTTGCAGCTCACCCAGGAATTATCCACCAGCCACACTCGATTCCTGAGTTGACCTACCGTGAAATGCGTGAGCTGGCCTATGCAGGATTCTCAGTTCTTCATGACGAAGCTCTTCTTCCTGCCTACCGTGGAAAAATTCCTCTGGTTATCAAGAATACCAACAATCCTGACCATCCAGGTACTCGTATCGTTCTAAAACACAGTAGTGATGAATTTCCAGTAGTGGGAATTGCCGGTGATTCTGGCTTTGTCAGCATCAACATGTCCAAATACCTTATGAACCGCGAGATTGGATTTGGTCGCAAGGTTCTGCAAATCCTTGAAGACCTCAACATCGGTTGGGAACATATGCCAACTGGTATCGACGATCTTTCGATTATTCTCCGTTCTCGTGAACTAACTCCTATCAAGGAAGAAGAAATTCTTCGTCAGTTGGTTCAAAAGGCTGAAGTAGACCATGCAGAAATCGAACATGACCTTTCTATCATTATGATTGTTGGAGAAAAGATGAAAAGTCATATCGGTGTAACTGCTACTGCGACACGCGCTCTATCTGAAAACAAGATCAATATCCAGATGATGTCTCAAGGTTCTAGTGAAGTTTCTATCATGTTCGTTGTCAATAAAGACCAAGAGAAAGCAGCAATCAAAGCGCTCTACAATGCCTTTTTCGGCGAAAGTAAGGAAGACTAATCATGGCTCAATCACTTAACAAAACAGTGCTTCTCAATACCACAGGCACTTCCTACCTCTCTATAGCTGGGAAAGTTGGAAAATTCCTTGTTGGGGATCAGGCTCTGGAATTTTACCCAGATGTCAACGTCGAACAATTTATCCAGATTCCTTGGGACCATATCAACCAGATTGGAGCCAATGTCACTGGTCGCAAAATTAGTCGCCACTTCGAAGTCTTTACAGACAGAGGAAAATTCCTCTTTGCTTCAAAAGATTCGGGTGCCATTCTCAAAATTGCTCGCGAAAAACTGGGCAATGACAAGGTTGTCAAACTTCCTACCCTGATTCAGACCATTGGTCAAAAATTTAAAAATCTATTTGCAAAAAAGTAGAAACTTTAGTATAATCATAACAACGGATAAGTAGGTTATCTTCTTCTTTCAGAAAGTCTGCGGGTGCTGCGAGCAGATAGGAGGGATAGGTGAAATTCTACCGTTAGTAATAATTACATAAATAATCAAGTGCACACCTGTGAAGTTGGATGGAACCGTGGCCCTGTCACTCCAACGCTTTGTCAGGTGTGCTTTTTTCATAAAGGAGTTCTTATGTTAGATATCAAACGCATTCGTACAGACTTTGATGCTGTCGCAGAAAAATTGGCTACACGTGGTGTAGATGCTGCTGTCTTAAACGAGATGAAAGAAATCGATGCTAAACGTCGTGACATCTTGGTCAAGGTTGAAACTCTCAAAGCAGAACGCAACACAGTTTCAGCTGAGATTGCCCAAGCCAAACGCAACAAGGAAAATGCAGATGACAAGATTGCTGCCATGCAGAATCTATCTGCTGAAGTCAAAGCCTTGGATGCTGAATTGGCAGAAATCGATGCTAAATTGACAGAATTTACTACTACTCTTCCAAATATCCCAGCTGACAGCGTTCCTGTTGGGGCTGACGAAGACGACAATGTAGAAGTTCGCCGTTGGGGTACTCCACGCGAGTTTGACTTCGAACCAAAAGCCCACTGGGATCTTGGTGAAGACCTTGGTATCCTTGACTGGGAACGCGGTGGTAAGGTAACAGGGGCTCGCTTCCTCTTCTATAAAGGCCTCGGTGCTCGTTTGGAACGTGCCATCTACAACTTTATGTTGGATGAACATGGAAAAGAAGGCTATACAGAAGTCATCACACCTTACATGGTTAACCACGACTCTATGTTTGGTACTGGTCAATATCCAAAATTCAAGGAAGATACTTTTGAACTCAGCGACAGCAATTATGTCCTTATTCCTACAGCTGAGGTTCCTCTAACAAACTACTACCGTGATGAAATCCTGGACGGTAAAGACCTGCCAATCTACTTCACTGCTATGAGTCCATCATTCCGTTCTGAGGCTGGTTCAGCTGGTCGTGATACTCGTGGCTTGATTCGTTTGCACCAATTCCACAAGGTTGAAATGGTTAAATTTGCCAAACCAGAAGAATCTTACGAAGAATTGGAAAAAATGACAGCCAACGCTGAAAATATCCTTCAAAAACTTAACCTTCCATACCGTGTCGTTGCTCTCTCTACTGGAGATATGGGCTTCTCAGCTGCGAAGACTTACGACTTGGAAGTTTGGATTCCAGCCCAAAATAATTACCGTGAAATCTCAAGCTGTTCAAACACAGAAGATTTCCAAGCCCGTCGTGCCCAAATCCGTTACCGTGATGAAGCAGATGGCAAGGTGAAATTGCTCCACACCTTGAACGGTTCTGGACTTGCAGTTGGACGTACAGTGGCTGCTATTCTTGAAAACTACCAAAATGCAGATGGTTCTGTAACCATTCCAGAAGCACTTCGTCCATACATGGGTGGAGCTGAAGTTATCAAACCATAAAAAATAAGGTTTAGCTATTTCTAGCTAGACCTTTTTTCGTAACCAAATCAGATAAGCACCTAAAACAAAGAGTAAAATAGTTAGGCATATAATAGTTTCAGCCAAGACCAGATAATCCAGAAATGGAAGTTTCAAGATTCCCTGAGCCATCTTGAGCGAGGTAGCTGTGATAATGGTTGGGAAAGTGAGGGCTGAGAAGGCTGGTTGAAAGCCTTGTTTTAAAATATTAGATAGACGAGTTAAAACAAAGAAAAAGAAAGATTGGGAAGCCAAAATCATAACGATTAAGATCCAAGTCGGTAGGCTCTCTCCTCCAACTCGAACTAGAGAAGCCAAGAGTAGAGAGAAAGGAGCACAGTAGATTCCTTCTTGTCCAAGCATGGCTAGTGGGAGTGGATGTTTCTTTAAATCGCTATAAATAAGAGGATAGAGATAGAAGGTAAGAAGAAAACCAAAACTCAAAGTCGCATAGGCAATTTCGATGATACCTACCAGTGGATAAGTCAAGGCTGCCACTGCTATTCCCACATAGAGAACCGTCCAGCTAGGAGTGGAATGAACCCTCCGACCAGGACAGGCAAATTTGATGGTGAATCCAGCAATCAGGGCCAAATCCAAGAGAAATGAAAACCACCAGATCCCTTGCGCTACCAAAGGAAAATAAGGAAACAAGCGGAAGACATAGGTCGATAAAATCATTCCAGCCATGGGAAAGGTTGCCATTCCTGACAAAAGAGGGGGCTTGGTCAATTCTTGCTTGGTTTCCTTCCAATTAAAAAGATGCAGAATTAGAAAGTAAATCCACAAAATCAAACCAGTCAAACTAAATACCTGTGACAGAACTGGCAACATATCTAAAACGAGATTCCCAGCTCCTGCTAAACCTAGCAAGCAACCAGAAAATACTAAGGGGAGTTTTTTCATCCTAACCTCCAATAATCATGTTAGTTTCAGTATAGCATAAAAGCGCTTAAATGAGGACTTAAAAAAACGAAGTCCGTTGATTTCAGACTTCATTTTTTACTCAGATAAGGATTAAGCATAAGGTTGCAATTCTGGGTTAATGGGTGTATTGGCTAGGTTATTGGCATAGTTACAAAGACTTGCTAAACTGACACCAAGGACTACATCCAAGGCATTTTGGTGGGTATAGCCAACTTCTAAAAACTCAGACAAGGCTTCATCTCCTACACGACCCTTGGTATTGATGACTGCCAAGGTAAATTTAGCTAGGGTGTCCAATTTAGGATCTGTTTCAATCGGAGTGCGGTTGCGAAGAGCTTGAAGCAGGTCATCATTCATCTGGATTTGTTTGATTGAAAAGGCTGTGTGACCTGCGACGCAGAAGGCACAACCATTAGTTACGGCTGCCGTGATTTGCACTACTTCGCGCTCAATTGGTGTCAGACTATTGCGACGGTTGATAGCTCCGACAGTTCTGTAGGCTTCTAGGGCAGTAGGTGCATTAGCCAAGAGTCCGATTAGATTTGGAATAAAGCCATTGTTGTCTTTTTCTACTGTTTCAAGAACTTCTTTCACTTCTGCTGGTGCTGATTCTACTGTATGGATTGTAAATGTTGTCATCATAAAACCTCTTTTCATTTTGTTGAAATCTAGTCTATCACAGATTCTATACCTTGCATAATATATATTTTAAATTGCACTGATAAAAATTCTTTATGAAAGTAAAAAAACCACACAATCTGTGTGATTTCATTATTTATCAAAATACTTTTTAGTCTCAGCAATGACGACTGGTGATAAAACTAAGAGGGCAATCAAGTTTGGCAGAGCCATCAAGGCATTGACGATATCTGCGATAATCCAAACCATATCCAACTCGATAAATCCTCCCAACAAGACCATGAGTACAAAAAACACACGGTAGAGCCAGATGAAACGAACACCAAAGAGGAACTCGAAACAGCGTTCTCCATAGTAGTTCCAACCTAGAATCGTCGTAAAGGCAAAGAGTACAAGGAAGATGGTCAAGAGGGCAGGCCCAAAATGTGAAAAGACTGTTGAGAAGGCTGACTGAGTCAAAGCCACTCCATTCAAGTCACTATTCCATACTCCAGTTACCAAGATGGTCAAACCAGTTAGAGTACAAATGATGAGGGTATCAATAAAGGTTCCTGTCATGGAAATCAAACCTTGCTCTACTGGTTCATTTGTCTTAGCTGCAGCAGCTGCAATGGGAGCAGAACCTAGACCAGATTCGTTTGAAAACACACCACGCGCCACACCATTTTGAATAGCCATCCGAATGCTAGCACCAGCAAAGCCACCTACCGCAGCAACAGGGCTAAAAGCTGATGTCAATATTAAAGCGATTGTAGCTGGGAGTTTCCCCATATTGAAGAAAATAACTGTCAAGGTCCCCAAAATATAAATGATAGCCATAAAAGGAACAACAGCTGTCGAAACCTTAGAAATAGACTTGAGTCCGCCAAAGACTGCAATCGCTACAAATACAGACAACACAAGAGCAGTGATAGCTGGCGAAATAGTCGTTGTATTCTGGATAGATTCTGTAATCGAGTTGACTTGGGTGAAGGTTCCGATTCCCAACAAAGCTACTAAGACACCTGCGATAGCAAAGAAGATAGCAAGTGGTCTCCACTTTTCTCCCATCCCTAGAAGGATATAGTGCATTGGACCTCCCGCTACTGCACCATGGTCGTCCTTGGTGCGGTATTTGATAGCCAGGAGTCCTTCCGCATACTTGGTAGCCATGCCAAAGAAAGCAGCCATCCACATCCAAAAGAGAGCTCCTGGGCCACCGACCTTGATAGCTGTCGCCACCCCGATAATATTTCCCGTACCAACTGTCGCTGCGAGTGCTGTACACAAGGCCGCAAAACTGGATACATCACCATGCCCCTTATCCTTGGTAAAAATAAGCTGGAAGGCCTTGGGCAGACGCAAAACCTGCAAAAGCCCTAGACGAGCAGTTAGGTAAATCCCTGTCCCGACCAAGAGAATCAAGAGGGGTGGACCCCAAGCAAAAGCATCGATTGATTTAAGCAATTCTAACATTTCCTTCTCCTATCTTTTCAACCCCAAAAGAAAGAGCACATGCAAGATACATGTACTCTGGAATGCTTAGATAAATGCTAAAAAGCGGTCTATCCTAGCTCTGTCCTTTTACCTGAGAGTTTGAGCAGTTACCTGCCTTGCCCCTTCGGTGCCTTTACGGTCTCTCCAGAGTTCCGTCCATTTACAGTCATGGAAAATCAAACGATTCCCCACTTCTATTAAACTTCATTCGGTGTTGGTATTTAATTGATTCTTATTTTACAAAAAATGTTGGTTTTTGTCAATGTGTTTTGGGAAAATCTTATTTGACTCTGTAGAAAAAGATTGAGCATTCTCATGTGCGTGAAGTGCTATTAATTATTAAATCAATCTGTGTCACTCTTATTCTACACGATATAAGAATTGTTCTGGTTTATTATGTACTGGAAATGAAGCACGATAGAGAATTCTATCTTTACTAATATCCGAAGCGTCTGATATTAATCCATCCATTGATGTCTCATCAGGTATTCTAACTCCTGCTGGTATGAATTGAATAAAGACTCCAAAAGCTGGACCTGAATAGCGAGCTCGTAGAAAATCATTTACTATTTCTGATTCTGCAAGGTCAACTGTAAACTGTTCTGGAGCCACTAGCCCATTCTTACTAAAAACTAAATCTTCTCCTCCATTACCTTTACTCCATCTTCCCTCAATACTAGAAAAATCTCCATTTTTTATGGCGTTAATATCCATTTTCCCAGAAGTATGTTGGTTTGTTGAAGATGATGTCTCAGCTGTCCCCTTATCTGCACTTGCTCCTCCAGGAATCTTATCTGAAACAGACTTCCAACTTAGGGTTTCTAGAGAAATAGGCGAACCGACACCAAGATCTGCTAACTCTTGAGCTTCCTTGGCCTTCACCAAGGACTGGCCATCCTCACTAAATTGATAGTGGACATAGATGTGACTCGTTGCTGTACCAGCCCCACGATAAAGCAGAGAATTGTCTAGAAAAATACCGACTGTCATTCTCTCACCAATCTGGTCTAAACGATTTTCTTGATTGGTCAGACGGATCACCTTTCCATCTTTCAAAGTACGGATATCAAGCAAACTCTTTTCACCACTCTTCATTTCAAGAGCAAGCAAGAGTTCATCCACTCCGTCGTTATTCAAATCTGTATTGTGGTAAACCACATCTGTGTAAAAACCTTGAGAAGACTTCACTTGACTAGCCAAAGGATTGACCTCCATACCTGTAGGAAAGATACCTTTGGTTACTTTTTCATAGTCATCGAGAACCTTGTTATATTGGCTGTAATCTATCTCTGGTGTCGCTACAGATGTATCTGATGTTGAAGCAGATGGTGTTTCCGAGCTTTTGTTCCAAGGTAGATACTGACAGCCTCCTAGAACTAGTGTCAGTAAAAGTGTTGTGGCTAATAAAAACTTTTTCATATTACTCCCTTATCTAAGAGAAAGGAACCAGCCTGTGCTAATTCCTTTCACTATTTTTATTTTATTTAACCCACTTACCTGAACTATCTACTTGGTAGCCATCTGGGGTACGTTCGTTGACTGCCATCTTACCATTTGATTTGAGATAGTAGTCACCTACCCATGTGTTACGAGCATAGCTTCCTTCTGACGTTAGGTAATAGTAAGATTGGTAGCTACTATCATAGATCCACTCACTCTTAGCCATTTTACCATCTGATTTGAGGTAGTAACTTCCAGCCCAAGCATTACGCGCATAGCTACCCTCTGCTGTCAAGTAATAGTATGATTTATAGTTATTGTCATAAATCCACTCGCTCTTAGCCATGTAGCCACCTGATTTGAGGTAATAACTTCCTGACCAAGCATTTTGAACAAAGTTACCTGAAGCATCTAGGTAGAAGTAGGAATTGTACTGAACATCAAAAATCCATTGATTGACTACTTTAACACCAGCTTTATAGTAAGAAGAACCTGACCAACCAGTCTGACCTGAGTTAGAGCTAGTGGCTGGTTTTGGAGTTTCAGATGCTTTTGGTGTTGTAGATGATTGTGTTGAAGATACTAGACCAGCAAATTTACCGTCTTTAATACTAAAGACAGGAGATTCTCCTTTGTATTGATGACGAAGCTTAGTTTGAGGATCGATATAAAATTCACTCACATAGGCTTCATATTTATATTCTCCGTCAGGAATCGAATCATATAAATAAGAGTCATTGCTACTTTTTGTTAAATCATAGGATCTTAAACTAACTTGTGCTCCAGTATCATCATCGACAACTTCTTTTGTTTTAGCATTAACCAGTTTCGTTCTTACAAAAATATAATCTTGCTTACTATTCCAATTATTAACAAAATTAGGATTGACACTATCAGTTGAAAAAGTTACAGAAACGCCACGATTTTTATCATAGCCAACCAAACTTAGATTGACCTTGTGATCAACATTACCAACTGCAATGATGTCATCCGCATGCACTGTTTGTGCTGAAAAAGGGAGAACTCCTGCTGTGTCGATTGTTGATACTACTCCAACTGTTGAAAGTGCCACAGCACATACTAATAATTTCTTTTTATTCATGTTATTTTCCTCCATTTTATAGTTTTTTATTTAACCCACTTACCTGATTCATCCACTTGATAACCATCTGGGGTACGTTCGTTGACTGCCATCTTACCATTTGATTTGAGATAGTAGTCACCTACCCATGTGTTACGAGCATAGCTTCCTTCTGATGTTAAGTAATAGTATAAATCATAGTTTTTATCAAAAATCCACTCTTTTGTAGCCATCTTACCATTTGATTTAACATAATAATCACCAACCCAAGTACTGTAAGAATAGCTCCCCTCAGACGTTAGATAATAGTAGGCACCATAGTTCTTATCAAAAATCCACTCACTCTTAGCCATCTAACCACCTGATTTAAGGTAATAGTTTCCTACCCAAGAATTTTGGACAAAGTTACCTGAAGCATCTAGGTAGAAGTAGGAATTATAGTTTTTATCGAAAATCCACTTACTGATAACTTTACTACCATTTTGATAATAAGATAAACCCGACCATCCATCTCTTTGATTCGGTGTTGATTGACCAGACGTTTTTGAAGTTGTAGTAGTTGTTGATTGACCAGACGTTTTTGAAGTTGTAGTAGTTGTTGATTGACTAGACGTTTTTGGAGTTGTAGTAGTTGTTGATTGGTTAGACGTTTTGGGAGTTGTAGCAGCTGTTGTTTTACCAGTCAGCTTCTTCACAGCCTCTCTAAACTCGTCTACAGTTCCCTTCCACTCTATGTAATTGGCACCAGACTTATTCTCAAGAGCTATATAGTTGCGATCGGATTCTTCGAAGTAAGATAATTCTGGAGTAGTTTTTGTAGCCCAAATAATGGGACGATTGGCAGTTCCCTTCCATCCTTTAAATACTTCTGAATCATTGGGAACAAGAATATAATATTTTGCAGATGGATTAATCGTCTGGGTGTCAGCCTGCACCGTTTGTGCTGAAAAAGGTAGAACTCCTGCTGTGTCTACAAGAGAGACAAGACCAAATGTTGCAGCTGCTAGGCTTGTTACTAAAACTGTTTTTGACTTCATCATCAAAAATCTCCTTTAAATTTTTATTGTTTACGGTTACAGTATAGCATGCTATTTACCTTATTTACGAAAAGCGTATTTATATTTACCTTTATTGAACAATTACCCCCCCCCCCGAAAAAACGTAAGTATAATTACTTTTTTCTAAAAATTCCCTTAAAAACTGGTAGAATTATGATAGAATGGAAAAAAGGACTTGAGGAGATTTAGGATGCAAGATGAAAGTGTTTATGGATTAGTATATAAGGCCATTCGTGAGGAGAGAGGGTTTACACAGAAGGAAGCCGCTGGTACTACAGTGACTCCACATTTTTTACGTCAGTTTGAGCAAGGAAAATCTCGGATAACCATTCAAAAATTTGAAGAGATTCTGTCTAATATTGGAATTGATAAAGAGACCTTTGATAGTCTCAAGACGCAGATGTTTCCAACGGAATTTCATAAATTGCAGGCTCAGGTTGCTGATTTAGCCTATAAGCGTGAATTTAAAAAGATCCTTAGCTTGATTAATCAACCCTTGGAAAATCCTGGAATAGCTGAACACTATGTGATTGCCAATCGTGTAGTCAATAAATTTGCTATCGCAAACATCATCGGCGATTCTTTTCTGACTCCAAAAGACTATCAAGAACTAGAATATATCAAGAACTATCTGAGTGAATTGGACGATTGGAATAAAATTGAGGTGAATATCTTTTCATCTATCCTGCCTCACTTTTCAATCGAATTTTTAGATTACAGACTCTACCACTTATTAGATACTCTAAAAAAACAGACTGAATACCATTCAATCCGTACTGCTGACTACTATATTGCCTGCTTAAGAACTGCTATCAAGCATTACTCTGTCAATGGCTACTAGGATAAGGCTGAGAGCTTAGCTGTGAAAACCTTGGAAGTGATTAATACTTTCCCTCTACTGAGCACCAAGATGACAGAGATGATTAGTCTTTCAATGGAACGGGCTAATAATTTTCTCAGACAAGATGATGTCAGAGGTCTAGAGCTTGCTAAGCATATCTTTGCCAGTCTTGATAACTTTGAAAAGGTCTATCCAAATCAACTTCTGACTCGAATGAGAGAGGATTTCTTTGTTACTGTCACACAACTCAATCACACTGGACAACCTTTAGAGGTCTAGGCTAAAAATCAAAAAAGCTTGAGGAATCACATATTTCCTCAGGCTTTTTTTTATCCTTTAAAGGTCACAATAGTTGCGCCACTGCCTCCAGCATTTTGTGGGGCATAGCCGAAACTCTTAACATGTTTGTTTCTTTGTAGGTATTTGGTAACTCCTTCACGGATGACACCTGTTCCGATACCATGGATGATATCAACTTGAGCCATATTATTAAGCAAGGCTTGGTCGATAAAAGCATCTAGCTCATTCATAGCCTCTTCATAACGTTTGCCTCGAAGGTCCAGTCTGGCTTGAGGTCCTCGCCCAGAAGTTCGTTTCACGACATTGACCTGTTTCTTCTTAACTTGCTTTTCTTGCTGGGCTTGAACGAGGTCAAATTCTTTCTCTTCCAAGGTCATCTTAATCAAGCCAACTTGAGCTTCCCAGCGGCCATCTTTGAGTTGGCTGGTCAAGGTACCACGCTGTCCATAACTGAGAACAACGATATCATCTCCCACCTTTGGAGCTCGTTTTTTCTTGGCCTTTTGAAGAATCTTGTTTTTAGATAGGTCTACTTTTTCAGGAGCCAATTTTTTCAGCTTGGCCTTAGCTTCAATGATTTCATGGGGCTTGAGTTGAGATTTACTATGGAGATTCTTAAGAATATGATCACTTTCACTGAGGGCCATGTCCACAATCTCAGCAGCTTGTTCACGCGCCTTATTAAGCTCGATTTCCTTTTCACGATTGAGCTCGTTGTAAAGTTTTTTAAGCACACGGTTCATCTTGAGATTTTCTTGCTCCACCTCACGGATATTGTCCAAGCGTTTACGGCTTTCCAGCGTCTGCTCTTCCAGTTGTTCAATGATACGATTGACATCATTGTCCTGATTGACCTGCTGGCTGGCATCCCCAACGATAACTTCAGATAGGCCTAAACGTTTGGCAATTTCAAAGGCATTGCTTCGGCCAGGAACACCCTGCATAAAGCGATAAGTCGGGCGAAGAGTTACAGTATCAAACTCCATGCTAGCATTTTGCACAAAGGCTGTCTCAATACCGTAGACCTTGAGTTCGGGATAGTGGGTCGTCGCCATGGTCTTGACTTGACGCAGGCGAAGGTCCTCCAGAATAGCCATGGCAAGGGCAGCTCCCTCTTGAGGGTCTGTACCAGCCCCCAACTCATCCAAGAGTAAGAGGGAATGTTGATTGACCTTGCCAAGAATATCCACGATATTGGTCATGTGGCTAGAGAAGGTAGACAAACTCTGCTCAATAGACTGCTCATCGCCAATATCGGCAAAGATTTCTTCAAAAATACCCACACGACTTCCCTTGTCTGCTAAAATCGGCAAACCAGACTGAGCCATAACCTGCGTCAAGCCCAGAGTTTTAAGCATGATAGTCTTACCACCAGTATTGGGACCTGTAATGACAATGGCTGTTAAATCTTGACCAAAATGGACATCATTTGCGACGGCATTTTTGACCAAAGGATGGCAGACATGGAGCAGTTGAATCTCTTGATTTTCTGACAGCTGAGGAACGACTGCTTGCCTTTCTTGGATAAAGCGAACCTTGGCACGAATCAAGTCCAAACGACCGATAATCCAAGCATCATTGGCAATCTCAGCCGCATGAGGGCGAACACGCTCAGAAATTTCTTGGAGAATGCGAAGCATTTCATAGCGCTCATCTGCTCGCAAACTGGCAATTTCTTCGCTCAGTTTGACCACCTCACGGGGTTCGATATAGACGGTATTCCCACTAGCAGAAATATCATGAACGACACCTGCAATCTTGTTACGATAAGTATTCTTGACTGGTAAAACCTGACGTCCATTTCTACTGGCAACGATCCCTTCCGTCAACATTTGCGCTTTTTGCTTGAGCAGGTCCTGTAAAACATCGCGAACCTGACTCTCGCTATCATGGATTTTTCGACGGATTCGCGCCAATTCTTCACTGGCGAAATTTTCAATGAAACCTGCATCATTAAAGGCTTGGAGATTTCCTTGTAATTGCGGAAAATCGTGTAATTTCTCAAACCAGAGGGCTAACTCTTCCAAACTGACATTTTCCAGATTATCATAAAAACTTTGCAGTTCTCGGCTGGAAAGAAGCACGCGCTTCAAAAGTAGAAACTCCTCGATATTGAGGTCCGCCCCCATCTCCAAACGCTTGCAGACTCCTGCGATTTCCTTGGTTGCAAGAATGGTAAAATGCGGTTGCTCGACAAAGAGAGCCTGCATTTCCTTCATCTCAGCAAAAGCCTGTTTGATTTTATCTGCTTTGGCAGTCGGAGCCAGCTGTCTCAATTGCTCCAAGCCCTGCTCGGTCAACAAATGAGGTTCAAACAAAGCCTTGACCTTATTGAACTCTAATGTTTCTAATATTTTCTTATTCATCGTTATTTCCTTGTCTTTGAATGTCTATACTCTTCGAAAATCAAATTCAAACCACGTCAGCGTCGCCTTACCGTACTCAAGTACAGCCTGCGGCTAGCTTCCTAGTTTGCTCTTTGATTTTCATTGAGTATTAGGTGTAGTAACTTTTTACATTCAATCAAATCTGTAAACAAAGGGCTAGGAAAATTCCTGCCCTTTTTATCCGATTAAATTTGTCACCCAGATTTGTTTGAGCCAACTGGTTGTTACTGGTATGCTCTGGATGATGTGTTTTGCGACGATACTCTTTTCAAGAGGATTTTGTATAGCTGCCATGGGAATGGTTGCTAGTATGGTCAAGGCCATTTGCAAGACAAATAAGGTCACCAACATGGACAAGATACCTGCTGAAACTTGGAACAACTTGCCACCCAGTTTTTTACTAGGAAGTAAGTGTAACAAGAGACCAAGCAAACGACCGATGCTATAGACAATCCCAAATACCAACAAGTAGCCGATACCTGCGTAAAAGACCTTATCCAACTGAAAGAGTTGATCCGATGGGAAAAAGAAAGTTCCCTGACCTTCCTGCGGATTTGCATAAGGGAGCAATAAATGGAATTGCTCACCAAGCCCCTTGTAAAACTGGCCAGCCATAAAAGCCGATGCCATGGCTGAAATCAGGTAATAAACCTGCAAGAGCAAGCCTCTCCGATAGCCGATATAAAATCCCCAAGCTAAGACCAATAGAAGAAGGAGTGAAATCATAAGGAATCCTCAATCTTGCTCTGTTCTTGCTTACAAGTCACCAGCTTGTGGCGCAGTTCTTCTAATTCTTGCTCCTTATCATCAAATTCAATCTCACGGCTGAGCTGAGTTGACAAACAGTTGACTGCCAACAAAAGAGCGATTGTTTCATCATCTGCGCTAGGCATTTGTTCTTTAATTGCTTGGTATTTTTCTGTCGCAACCTTAGCGATTTCCTCCATAAAGAGGTTATCATGTTCGCTTGTCAAGGTTAACGTTTTTTTCCCGAATGTAAATTTGAATCGATTTAGATTTGCCATAAAATTCACCTCACGATATTATACCAAAATTCGCTAACTTTGTCAGTTTTTACAAATTTGCCTGCTTTTGTGGTACAATAGAAACTATGGCAAGTATAACACTCACACCAAGCGAAAAGGAGATCCAGACTTTCCTTGAACACTATCAAACCAGTCTGGCTCCCAGTAAGAACCCCTATATCCGCTACTTTTTGAGACTCCCTCAGGCAACGGCTTCTATCTATACTTCTGGAAAAGTCTTGCTTCAGGGTGAAGGGGCTGAGAAATACGCTCGTTTCTTTGACTATCAAGTTCTAGAGCAAACCAGCGGACAAAATCTCCCTTTGATTGGAACAGATGAGGTAGGAAATGGTTCCTACTTTGGTGGGCTTGCAGTTGTGGCTTCCTTTGTCACACCTGACCAGCATGCCTTCTTGCGAAAACTCGGTGTGGGGGATTCTAAGACTCTGACCGACCAAAAGATTCGTCAGATTGCCCCTATCCTCAAGGAAAAAATCCAGCACCAGGCACTGCTTCTCTCACCAAGCAAGTACAACGAGGTCATTGGAGACCGCTACAACGCTGTTTCGGTTAAGGTTGCCCTCCATAATCAGGCTATCTATCTCCTCCTTCAAAAAGGCATTCAGCCTGAGAAAATTGTGATTGATGCCTTTACCAGTGCTAAAAATTATGACAAGTACTTGGCACAAGAGGCCAATCGTTTCAGCAATCCTATCAGCTTAGAAGAAAAGGCTGAGGGCAAATACTTGGCTGTCGCAGTTTCTTCTATCATTGCGCGTGATCTCTTTCTGGAAAATCTGGAAAATCTGGGACGAGAACTGGGCTATCAACTTCCAAGTGGAGCTGGAACGGCTTCTGATAAGGTGGCTAGCCAGATTTTACAAGCCTATGGTATGCAGGGACTCAATTTCTGCGCCAAACTGCACTTTAAAAATACTGAAAAAGCGAAAAAACGCTTAGAAAGGTAAATTATGAATTCATTTAAAAATTTCTTAAAAGAGTGGGGATTGTTCCTCCTGATTCTGTCATTACTAGCTTTGAGCCGTATCTTTTTTTGGAGCAATGTCCGCGTAGAAGGGCATTCCATGGATCCTACCCTAGCGGATGGCGAAATTCTCTTTGTTGTTAAGCACCTCCCTATTGACCGTTTTGATATCGTGGTGGCCCATGAGGAAGATGGCAATAAGGACATCGTCAAGCGCGTGATTGGAATGCCTGGTGACACTATCCGTTACGAAAATGATAAACTTTACATCAATGACAAAGAGACAGATGAACCTTACCTAGCTGACTACATCAAACGTTTCAAGGATGACAAACTCCAAAGCACCTACTCAGGCAAGGGATTTGAAGGAAATAAAGGCACTTTCTTTAGAAGTATTGCTGAAAAAGCCCAAGCCTTCACAGTTGATGTCAACTACAACACCAACTTTAGCTTTACTGTCCCAGAAGGAGAATACCTTCTCCTCGGAGATGACCGCCTAGTTTCGAGCGACAGCCGCCACGTAGGTACTTTTAAAGCAAAAGATATCACAGGGGAAGCTAAATTCCGCTTCTGGCCAATCACCCGTATCGGAACATTTTAAGAGACCTAAGAGGCCGAGAATCACCAATCTCAGCCTCTTCTTCTATCGTGAGAA